>JBEGKS010000052.1:0-7156 GCA_041183945.1 Bacteroidota bacterium
AACACGTCAGCCTGCACGCGATGTTCGGCGCGAACTTTGCCGAGCAACTATGACTTTGAAAGGTTTTGAACTTAAAAACAATGTTCAGAGCAAAAAAAGCCAGAGTAAAGAAGGACAGAACAAAAGTGATGCTGCAAAAAGTAAAATTAAAGAAAGCTGGGCATGTAAAAGTTGACCGTTTAACACGATCAGCGGTTATGAAAATGGTTGAAGATGGCAGACTTAGGTCTCCGTTGGGAGTAAAGCTGGTTGAAGGTGAAAAACGTGAAGCAATAAAAAATGCCTTGCACCTTAGTCCATTTAAAACATATTTGGTAAATTACTTAGTCTAAAAGAAATCTATGAGTAAATACTTCAAATTCATAGGGTTATTGCTACCCTTTTTCACCATGTGCACGCAGCAGGAAACCAAAAAGGATTTGGATTTTGAACTAACTAAGGCGCCCACCATTTATTTTAAATCCTTTGTGGATTGTAATATGGCGGAGGTTTGGGTGGGTGATACCTTTCGAATTTTCCCGGGCAAATATGGGGAAGACCCTTTATGGGGTTATTCCAATGAATTAAAATATGCTTCTGGAAAAAATGCAGAAGAAGTATTTAATAAAAAATATGAGGCCTTTACTGAACCTAGCATGCCTTTGAATGTAAAACCAAATGAAGAAGGCTTGCATGGAGCTGTTTGGTTTGAAACCGTGTATCAAGATAAAAAAGACAATAGCGGAAAAACTTTATACGCGCTATACCATAATGAAAATTATCCCAACACCTTTCCTTTTAATGCTAAAACAGGCAAGGGTTATATAGATAGTAATTGGCCACAGGGATTAACAGGTGCTAAAACACCTGCAGCTGTTTGCAGAATTGGTATTATGAAATCAACCAATGGAGGTTATAGCTGGGAGAATAAAGGCATTGTCTTAGAAGACAATCAAGAAAGAATGATATTAAAACCTCATAATAATTCAGTGACTTTTGCAGGCGGCGTGGGTGACCCTTCAGCAGTAGCGAGTGGAGATTACTTGTATATATTTTATGGAGAGTATGGTTATCCTGGTACTTATGTACGTAAAGCATATAGTGCCGAAAAAGAACAAGCAGGCCAGTGCATTAGTATGGCTAGAATTAAATTAGCTGATTTAGACAATCCAACAGGAAAGGCTAAAAGATATGATGGCAAAGGCTTTCAAGCGAACTATGATGGAGTAGGTAGTCCTATTAAAAATATACAAATTGCTAAAGAAAATGGTGGTGGCCCTAGTTCAGATAGTAGTAGTAAGTATTATTGGGGACCTTCTGTAAGTTGGAATCATTATCTACAAGCCTGGGTAATGCTCATGGCGAAATCAGAAGGGCCTTCTTGGAAAGGATCTAGCATTTATATGTCCTTTAATAAAAATAAAGTTTTAGACGATAACAATTCTCAAGACTGGTCAAGTCCTACATTAATATTAAATAAACCTGGTCATGTTATTTGGTATCCTTCTTTACAACCCATTGGCGATACCAATGCTACAAGATTAAAATACACATCACTGCAAATGGGCGAGCAGGCAAGACTTTTTTATAAAGACCAAACCGATACAGCAGTGTATATTTCTGAATACGCGATTCGCTTCAAGAAATAATAAAGTATAATAATTTCTATAAAACTATTGCGCTTTATTATAAGCTTGTATAAGCTGAATGATATCTGTTTCTTTTTTGAGATTCAATTTTTTTGCATCCATAACCGAATTCAGTTCTGCTTCTTTGTCCATTAAAAAAGGCATGATCTCTTCTTTATTTAACTTCACTAATTTGAACTGATCTCCCTTTTTAATATAATATCTGCTTGTATTGGCGAAGGTTTTAATCATACCGGCGTTAATTTCGCTCATTTCAGTGACCTGCTTAATATCGGAACGGTAAAGTTGAATTGCCCCTGTGCCCACTAAAGCCTGTACATATTGCTCGGGTCTAAGGCCGTTTTGGCTCATGCCCTTCACAAAAATGAATTGTTGTAAAGTATCGGGCCATTTAGGGAAAAGCTTCACAGATACAATTTGATCTAATAATTCAAATGAGGCGTCGTCCTTATTAAAGAATAAGATATTATCGTATAGGTCTATTTTCAATTCTAAATCGGGATAAACACCTTTTGTGGTTACTACTGAGCCATGTATCCACTTGTCTTGAAATAGAGGTGTCCCTCTTATGCCCGCATATTTATCGGGGTTAAAATTTTTACTAGAAACAGGGTCTTGCAATTGTAATAATTGCGCCTGACTAGTTTGAAACACCAGCATTAAAATAAATGGAATAAATACTTTTTTCATACTTCAATATTGTCTGTTAAAACTAAAGGCTTTGCTCGATTTTTTAAAATAAAACTTGTTAAAAATAAGAAAGGCAGCCAATTGGCTGCCTTTCTTTATAAAATAATCTAAGTTGATTAGAACCAACCTGGATTTTGTTGAGATTTGATGTTTGGATTTGCATCTAATTCACCTTGTGGAATTGGCATGATTCTTCTGTAGTTTGTAAAATCAATAGACAATGCTGAAGCAGGGTAGTTTTTACTACGTATAATATTTCTTTGTAATCTTTGCATGTCAAGATATCTTTCACCTTCAAAAGCTAATTCTTTTCTTCTTTCAGTAATGATATCTTCTAATAAAGCTGAACCACTAGAAGCGATCGCTGTTGCACCTCTTCTGCTAGTAACTTCATTTACATATTTAAGTGCGTCTGCTGTATTAGAAGGATAAGAAGCTTCTGCAGCAATTAAATACATTTCAGACATTCTAATAACTTTTGTATCTGTGTGGTCTCCTGTAAATGAAGTGAATTTATTTACAAAAACAGAGGCGAGTCCACCTCTTGTGCCTGTAGCATATAAAGATTTTCTGATATCACTTGTTTCATATAAGTCATATAATTCTGAAGAACATAACATATCTCCATAGTTACCAGACTGTAAATAGATATAAGCTAAAGCATCAAATGCGTTATTTGCTACCGCATCAAATGATATCTCAAGTAATGTTTCAACTTTATCTGTTCTAGGCGCTACACCCGCCCAATAGCCATTATGAGCTGCAGCACTAATAGCAGTAAAGCCGCTATTCGTAATTACATCAAGTGCTGCCGTCTTTGCATTTGTTTTATCGCCCATTGTAATATAAACCTTGGCTTGTAAAGCTTTTGCTGAGTATTTACTGAACTGAGAAGAGTTCGTAAACTTAGTCATTAAAGTATAGGCCTTGTCTAAATCTTTGTTGATTAAACTATATACATCAGCAATTTTTGCTCTTTCAGGCTTTAAATCGGCTTGATAAGTAGTTATTATGGGAACGCCCAATTTAGTAGGGTCTACTGTATATGGAGATGCAAAGTAACGAACAAGATTAAAGTAAGCCAAGGCTCTAATAGCATAAGCCTCTCCTTTAATTTGTTGAATATTTGCATTGTCTGCAATAGGTGAGTTGATAATATTATTGGCACGTAATATTACTGTATAGCTTGCATTCCACAAACCGGCTACATCACCATCTGTTACAAGATAATTGTAAAGATTAAAGGAAGTATAACGATTGGTGTTTTGCGTAGACTGATAAGTATTATCGGCCATGATATCACCAAGCACCGGTAATGACCTGCCATACAATGCTGTATTTTTTAAACCAGCATAAGCTCCACGCAAGGCCACTTGTAAATCGGCTTCAGTGGCTAATGCAAACTCAGGTGTTAAAGAGGTAGGTGGTTGTAATTCTAAAAAACTCTTTTCACAAGATGCTAATGATAAAAACAACACTGTTGTTACTATCATATTTTTTATTGTAATTCGTTTCATATTCTTTTCTATTTGAAATTAACTTTTATTAGAAAGCTAGGCTAAGCCCAACAGTAACTGTTTTAGGAATAAATACATTCAAGTTGGATGCGCTTCCAGTACCTTGTTCAGGATCAAATGGTAAATTTTCGTCTTTAACCCATGTGAACAAATTCGTACCTCGAACATAAAAATTAGCACTTCCTATCTTAAGCTTTTCAGCATATGCTTTTGGAAGGGTGTAGCCTAATTGTATATCTCTTACACGCACAAAACTTCCATCATTCAAGTTATAAGTTGAACCAGCGTTAAAGTTCTTGTTACCATTGTAAACATATTTAGGCACCGTGGTAATATCTCCTGGTTGTTTCCAAGCATCTAATTGACGTTTAACTTTATTAAATGATGCTCCAAATCCAGAACCTAAATAATACCCTCTCCATGTATCATATACTTGGTTTCCAAAGTTATAATACAACTGAGCACTTAGGTTAAAGCCTTTATAGCTAAGGGCATTGGTCAAAGATCCAAAAAACTTAGGCAAGGCTTGTCCCGCTAAAATACGGGCACTAGCACCTGGATAAATGTTAGAAGAAGCTTGATGCTTATCAGTAGTATACCATAATGGATCTCCTGTTGCTCTATCAACGCCAGCCCACTCACGTAAGAAGAATGTATTTAAACTTTGGCCTTGGCGAATAATAAAGTTTCCATTAAGAATGTCTGCAGCATTAGGTAGGCTTGTGATTTTGTTTTTGTTATTAGAGAAATTGAAATCTAGATCCCAACGGAAATCCTTGGTTTGAACAGGAATAATATTTAAAGAAAGTTCAACTCCTTTATTCTCCATTGATCCAATATTTCTTGTAGCAGAACCAAAACCAGAAGTATTTGATAAAGGTACACTCAATAATAAATTTTCAGATTTTCTAATATAATAATCGATAGTAACATTGACTCTATTTTTTAATACGCTAAAGTCAAGTCCAATATTCATTGGTTTGTTTAATTCCCATGTTAGGTTATCATCACCCACGTTCGTTGGTCCAGAACCAGGTAATTGGTTATAGTTAAAACCAAATCCATATAATGCAGGAGCATCATAGTTACCAATACCCGCGTTACCGTTTACTCCATAAGATCCACGAAGTTTTAACTGGTCAAACAAAGTATTGTTAGCCATAAATTCCTCTCTATCAATATTCCATGTTGCACCCAATGCCCAGAAATTACCATATCTATTTTTTGCACTAAAACGAGAAGATCCATCACGACGGAAACTTCCAGATAATACAAATCTGTTTTTATAATTCAAATTCGTTGAAGCGAATTGTGATTCAAAAGTATATTCAGAAATAGTAGCACTTGCAGTAACCGGACTCGCTCCAGATGCTGGATAAGTCAATGAAAGAGAAGGAGGAAATTGGTCTGCTCTCACTGTAGAAAAATAACCAGCAGACTTTTGTGCTTCATAACCAATTTGGGTAGAAGAAGAAAGGTCTCCGTTACGCGTAAGATTTTGTTGTAAGTCTAAAGTATTTGTCCAAACATAGTTGAAGTAACGAGTATAGTATGCAAATGCACGACCATTAGAAGCCAATCCATCTCCATGAAGTGGGTTATTGTATTGGTCTTCCTCTAAGGCATTGTAGTCAATACCATAAACAGATTTAAATTTAAGATTGTCTAAAATCTTATACTCACCATTTACACTTCCTCTAATACTTGATTGACGTAAAAAACGCTTATCTAATTCTGATAAAGCCACGGTATTATGTAAACCACCGTTTAGTACATAGTTATAAGTACCATCTGGCTTATATGCTGAATAGGTTGGCAATAAGAAATAAGTACTTAATAATGGGTTACCGAATGCTCCACCATTTAAAGGTGCGCGTTGGCTTACATTACCCGCATTTAAATTAAAGCCAATGGTTAATTTATCAGTAGCCTTATTGGTAATTCTCACATTCACGTTATTTCTCTTTAATTGAGAATTAATAGAAGTACCTTCTTGTGCAAAGTGACCACCAGACAAGAAGAAAGTAGTTTTATCATTACCACCCTCGGCGCTTAAGTTGTATTGTTTTTGTTGACCAACACGCATGATATTATCATACCAATTAAAATTGATACCATTACCTTGTCCTAAAGAATTTAAAATACTAGTTGTCTGCGCAGCAGAGGCACCAGCATTCACCAAACCATCACGCGTTAAATTAATAAATTCATTGGCATCTAATGGCTTATACTTTTCATTTTGATAAGCAACATCTGAATTACCAACTTCTGTATCAAATCTGAATCTAGTTTTACCGCTTTTACCTTTTTTTGTAGTAACCACGATAACACCATTGGCTGCACGACTACCATAAATAGATTGAGAGGCCGCATCTTTTAAAACAGAAATGCTTTCAATATCATTTGGATTCAAAGTACTTAATAAGTTACCTGTAGTTTGTAGTCTTGATGCATCACCAGCATTAATAGGCACACCATCAACTACCCATAATGGTGCGTTACTTGCTGTAATTGAACTTGCACCACGAATTAAAATAGCTTGGCTAGCTCCTGGTTGTCCTGAAGCAGCAACAGATTGTAAACCTGCTACTTTACCTTGAAGGGCTTTATCTACAGAACTAAATGGTAAGTTTTCAATTTCTGCAGCTTTTACTGTAGCAATGGAACCGGTATTAGTAGCCTTTTTAGTGGTACCATAACCTGTAACAATTACTTGTTGTAAATCAGAAACTGTATTCACCAAGATGACATTAATCTCAGATTTTGATCCGATATTAACTTCTTGATCTTCAAAATTTAAAGAACTAAATTTTAAAACTTTTCCATTAGCTGGAATAGTGATTGAATAATAACCTTCCTCATTTGTTTTTGAAGCGACTGTTGTCCCTTTAACTATGATAGAAGCATTTGAAAGTGGTTTTTTACCATCTTCAGTAACCCTACCTTTTATGGTTTTATTTTGTGCAGTAACTTGAGTTACAGCCAAAATTGCGCATAAAAGGATTGCGACAAATTTTCTCATATTATTAGTTTTTTTCGAAATATAAAGTTAGTATTAATTTATTGAATGAATTCTAATCATTCTATTCAATCTTTCTATTGTTTAAACTTTTGTATATTTTAATAAGTAAAATTTTGACAAAATAGTCTTCTGCAATGTTTTACGAAAAACGAAAATAAACTCATAAAAAAAACCTCCCCCGAATGAACGGAGGAGGTTTCTTAAAATGTATTCTACTAAGAAAGATTAATAACCAGCGTTTTGAGTAACGTTAGGGTTTACTAAAATTTCATCGTTAGGAATAGGGAAAAGTAAGTTGG
>JBEGKS010000053.1:0-11681 GCA_041183945.1 Bacteroidota bacterium
GTGTAATATGTTTTCTAGTTCGTAAACCTTGCTCTCTTAATAATTGTGCACGCTTAGTGGCTAATTCTTTTGCTTCCGCTTCATCTTGATACACTTTAAATTTCTCACCCGCTTGTGGTGCACCATTTAAACCTAAGATAACTACTGGTGTAGAAGGAGGCGCTAATTCGATACGTTGGTTACGCTCGTTAAACATGGCCTTTACTCTACCATAGAACTGACCAGATAAAATTAAATCACCTTGTCTTAAAGTTCCATTCTGTACTAATATAGTAGCCACATAACCACGTCCTTTATCTAAAGAGGCTTCAATAATACTTCCTGAACCTTCTCTATTGGGGTTGGCTTTTAAATCTAATAAATCAGATTCTAAAATAACTTTCTCTAATAAAGTATCAACATTTAAACCTTGCTTAGCAGATAATTCTTGGTTTTGGAATTTACCACCCCAAGCTTCTACTAAAATATTCATTTGAGAAAGTTGCTCATATATCTTTTGTGGTTGTGCTCCGTCTTTATCTATTTTATTCACCGCAAAAATCATGGGTACATTCGCAGCTTGTGCGTGACTAATGGCTTCCTTAGTTTGTGGCATCACCGCATCATCCGCAGCTACCACAATAATGGCGATATCCGTTACTTTCGCACCACGCGCACGCATCGCTGTAAAGGCTTCGTGACCTGGTGTATCTAAGAAAGTAATGGCTTTACCATTCGGCAAAGTCACTTCATAAGCGCCTATATGTTGCGTAATACCTCCTGCCTCGCCAGCTACTACATTGGCATTACGGATATAATCTAGTAAAGATGTTTTACCATGGTCAACGTGACCCATAATAGTTACAATCGGCGGACGCTCCACCAAGTTGGCTAAATCATCTGCTTCTTCTTCCTCATCCATTTCTTCTGCTTCTTCTAATCCGACAAACTCTACTTCAAAACCAAATTCACTGGCTACTAGTTCAATTACCTCCGCATCTAAACGTTGGTTAATAGAAACCATGATACCCAAGTTCATACACTTGCTAATAATGTCTGCGAAACTTACATCCATCAAACTTGATAACTCACTTACAGTTACAAACTCGGTAACTTGTAATTTGTTATCTGTGATTTCATTGGTCTCATTTTCTGCAGCTTCATCTCTTTTAGCACGTCTGTATTTCGATTTCAAACTTTTTCCTCTTCCACCCGCGCCTGCTAATTTTGCCTGCGTTTCTTTAATCTTATCTTGAATGGCTTTTTGTCCAATTTCTTTTTGTTCTGCAGTTTGAGGTACATTTCTATTGCCACCTGGTCTTGCACCACCACCCGGTCTGTTTCCACCACCTTGACCTTGGTAACCACCTGGTCTTTGTCCACCGCCTTGTCCTTGGTAACCACCTGGTCTTTGTCCGCCACCTTGCGCTTGACCCTGACCACCACCACCTTGTTGTGGTCCTTGAGAAGGAATACGTTTACGTTTGCGTTTTTCTTCTTGACTTAATGGTTTAGGACGGGTATCACTATTAATAGGTAAATCAATTTTACCCATTACTTTAGGACCTTCTAATTTTTTAGTAGCAATATTTTCAATCTTGCCATGCACATTTTCAGGAGATATAGAATGATCTACTGGAGCGCGTGTTTCTTTCACTGGCTTTGCAGCAGGTTCTTCTACTTTCTTCGCAGATTTTTTGGCAGGCGTTTCTTTGGCTGGTTTTTCAGCTGGCTCTTCTTTCTTCGCAGATTTTTTAGGTCTTGTAGAAGAATCTATTAAGGATAAATCAATCTTGTCTAGTACTTTAGGCGACTCTACGTCAGGAGCATCAATTTTAACAGTTTCAGGTTTTGCTACTTCTTTTTCTGCAGCCTTAGCGCCTTTCGCTTTTGCTCCTGCATCAGATGCTTTCGCATCTTCTTCTACAGCTTTTGCTGCAGGCTTCACCGCTTCAGGTTCTGCCACTACAGGCTTCTTCGCCTTGTCTTTATCGGCCACAGCATTTTTAGGTAACTCTACATGGTCTGCTTTATTTCTAGCTACTTTATCGCTTTGAAATTCTGCTTGCAGAGAATAATACTGATCCTCAGTTAATTTAGCTGTTGGCTTAAGGTCGTCTTTAGGAAAACCCTTTTTCACTAAGAATTCAATCAAGGTATCTTGACCGATGTTGAATTCTTTAGCAGCTGCTAACAATCTTGGTAGTTTCAATTCTGACATTCTGTTGTTTTTTGCCCCGGTAATTATTGACTAATTTTTCGGAACGATTCGCCTAATACAAATATACTTTCTAAAACCAAAGGTTATTCACCTTTATCAAACTCTTCTTGTAAGATTCGACGCACATCTGCAATCGTTTCTTTTTCTAAATCTGTTCTTTTTTCTAATTCTTCAGCACCTAGGTTCAATATGCTTCTTGCCGTATCACAACCCACACGCTTAAATTCATCAATGATCCATGTTTCAATCTCATCGCTAAATTCATCTAAGTCAATATCAAATTCATCTACAATTTCTTCGTCTTCACGGTACACATCTAATTCATAACCGGTTAACTCAGAAGCTAATTTAATATTCACCCCTCTACGTCCAATGGCTAAAGAAACTTGATCCGCTTTCAAATACACTTCAGCGTGCATTTTTTCAGCGTCAATATTCATGTAACTAATTTTAGAAGGCGTTAAAGAACGTTGAATTAATAATTGTGTATTCGTTGTGAAATTAATCACATCAATATTTTCATTTTTTAATTCTCTTACGATACCATGAATACGACTTCCTTTCATACCTACGCAAGCACCTACTGGATCAATTCTATCGTCGAACGATTCAACGGCCACTTTCGCACGCTCACCTGGTTCACGTACAATTTTCTTAATGGTAATTAAACCATCGAAAATTTCTGGTACTTCTATTTCTAATAATTTTGCTAAGAATAAGGGGCTTGTTCTAGATAAGATAATCACTGGTGAATTATTTTTCATATCCACTCTAGCAATCACCGCTCTAATATTTTCTCCTTTCTTGAAAAAGTCTTGAGGAATTTGCTCCGACTTTGGAAGAATTAATTCATTGCCTTCTTCATCTAATAATAATACTTCTTTTTTCCATACTTGATAAATTTCAGCATTCATTATATCGCCAATTCTATCAGAATATTTCTTCACTAAAGCATTTTTCTTCAAGTCATTGATACGAGAAGCCAATGTTTGCTTAGCCGCTAGTATGGCTCTTCTTCCGAAGTCCAAGATGTCTACTTCTTCTAATAAATCCTCTCCAACTTCATAATCGGGTTGAATTTTAATAGCTTCAGAATAAGAAACTTCTTCTAAAGGATTATCTACATCATCATCGTCTCTAATTTGACGACGACGAATAATTTCCAAGTCACCTTTTTCAGCGTTGACGATAACGTCAAAATTTTCATCGCTACCATATTTTTTTCTCAATAAGGTTTTGAAAACGTCTTCCACCACTTTCATCATGGTAGGACGGTCAATGCTTTCTGCGTCTTTAAACTCCTGAAAGGCTTCAATTAAATTTATACTTGCCATAACATAATTTTTTTTCAAGCTTCTTGCTTGATGATTTGTTTGTTAAAATTGAACTTGAACAATTGTTGTTTTTATTTGATCAAAAGGAATTAATAAAGTTTGCACTGCTGCTTTTTTACCTTTCCCTTCTGTCCATTCTATTAATATGTCTTTCTCTGTTACTTCTTTTAAAACTCCTTCTTTAATGCTTTCATCTAAAAAGGTTACCTCTACCTTGCGCCCCATATTTTTGAGATACTGGTGAAGAAACTTCTAAAGAGAAATCACCTTCTGGAAACCAGGCCGCTTCTTCCATAATGCGGTATAGTTTCCTGTTGATAAAAGTGCACTTTTCAATAGGCAGGCCTTGGTCGCCGTCCAAGAATATTTTGATATTATTGGTTGGCTTCACTTTCACCGAAACGCAGAAATAACTTGGCTCCTCTTTGAGAAGTTGGTCCAAAATTGGATTCACTAAGGCTATTATCTCGTTTGCTTGCATACTTAAAAAAGAAGAAGGGAACGATTTCGTTCCCTTCACATTTTCTTCTATTCTACGCCAAAGGTAATAAAACAGGATGAAATATCCCAAAATTATTGGTAGGGGCCTTATTTTTGCACTATGATGAAGTTTATTATATACGGGATGTTGATTTACTTTTTATACAAGTTAATCTTCCAGATAGTAGTGCCAGTAAGCAAAGGGGTGAAGTCGGTGAGACAAAATATGGAGCAAATGCAGAGGCAACAAGCCGAGGCTGTTAGAAATGCCCAAAACAGTCAGAAGGCTGGTCAAAATACGAGTTCGAACTATGTCCCCAAAGAAGCCCCAGTAGAGGCCGAATACATTGAATTTGAGGAAGTTAAGAAGAAATAGAGCTTACAAATAGGCGGCAATATCCTTTTCCACTGTCATCCCCTCTTTTAAATGAAGTACTTTAAGCCCCAACGAGGCGGCAGCTAGTATATTGGGCTCATTATCGTCTATAAATAGGGTTTCAGCTGCTAGCAAGCCCTCTTTCTCTAATATATAAGTAAATGATGCCGGGTCGGGTTTGCGCATACCCATTTCATGAGAATAATAGGGCTTCTTAAAAAGAGATACAAAAGGGTAATTAGCTACTTTGTTTTCAAACTCTGCTATAAAATAATCGTGGTGAATTTGATTGGTGTTGGAATATAAAAAAGTATTGTACTGAGTATTGTTTTGCTTGATCCAGTCAATACTATTTTTTCTAAAGCCCACTAATAAGGCGTTCCAAGCAAATTGAATTTGCTCATTGGTTAAAGGTAAATTCACTATGGCTCTTACGCCTTCATAAAATTCCTGTTCATTTACAAATCCCATTTCCAAGTCTAAAAATAACTGGTGCGATTTATTCAAAGTAAAATGCTTGTCCATACCTTCTATTCCAATAGATGCAAAAGCAGCATTCATTTTTTTAAAATCAATATCATATAAGACATTGCCTAAATCGAAAATTAAATTTTTAATTGCAGCCATGGATATTGATTATTAAAGAATAAATAGAGTGGTGAAGGTAAAGAAAGATTTTAATTAATTGTATATTTGAAAGATGAAACAAAGCCTTGCTCATATCGCTGTTGTGGTTCGAGATTATGATGAAGCCATTGCTTATTATACAAATACTTTAGGCTTTAGATTAATTGAGGATACTATATTATCAGAAACCAAAAGATGGGTGATGGTGCAACCAACAGGAGCAGAAAATGGTTGCATGTTATTACTTGCCAAAGCCGCCACGCCTGAACAAGAAAAGTTTATTGGTTATCAAACAGGAGGTCGCGTATTTTTATTTTTATACACCGATAATTTTGAAAGAGATTATCAAAATTATATTTCCAAAGGAGTTGAATTTACCATTGCACCCCATAAAGAAGAATATGGAATGGTAGCTGTATTCAAAGATATCTATGGAAATTTGTGGGACTTGATAGAGCCTTCAAAAAAATAAAATATTTTATTACTCTTATTTATCTCTCTAATTTACTACTCTAATAATTTCTCTAATTATTACGGCCTTTTCATAGCAGCAGCCATATGTTTACAAGCGGCGCCTCCCTTACTAAGTTCCGCATGTATACTCGCTTTAGAAGCCTCATCTCTATTCTGACTTAATTTAAAAACATGTTGTAAATCACTTACCTGTATATCAAAAGAATAAATGGCTTTCATGTTTTGCTCCATGTATTCAGCAGATAAATTTTTTACTTGCGTGGGCGAATTCGCATCTTTTTCAAAATGCAGGGTAAGCTTTTCTAATAAATTATATAAATGCTTTTCATCTTTAATTTCTAAACTGCCTTTGGCTTGCACCGACTGATAATTCCAAGTACTGCCCATATTTTTGGTGGTATACCAATTGGCACTCACAAAGGCCGATGGACCAGAAAAAATAACTAATACTTTATTGTTATTTTCAAAGGCAATGGTATGTTCTTGCTTGCGCATAACATGTCCACTAATAATAATTTTATCATTCTCTATAGTTAATAAAACGGGTACCTGCGTTGCCACAGGAAATCCTTCAGCATCTACGCCACAAATAGTTACAAAAGGGTTTGCTTGCATAAAGTCCAATACTTCTTGATGGTCCTTGGCTTTGAAATGAGGTATATTATACATAGTTATTTATTAATCTTAGTTAATTTCTTATTCTTAGTTAAATTTATTTTACTTACTCAAAATATGAATTCATTATTCAAGCGGTAGCTCGGTGGTTATTTTAATTTCATCCATTACAAACAAACTATTAATGTGTGCCACCATGGGAAGTACTGCTAATTGTTCTTGATAAAATTTATTATACGATTCAACATCCTTAGTGACCAATTTTAAATAATAATCAAAACTACCCGAGACCAAACTACAGGAAGTAATTTCCGGAAACTGTGCAATGGTTTTTTCAAATTCAGAAAAATGAGAACGGGTTTGTTTGTCTAAAGTTACCTGACAGTGTACCACCAAACCAAGGTCTAATTTTTTTCTGTCCAGCAGGGTAACATAATTTAAAATATAGCCTTCCTCCTCTAGTCTTTTAATACGATCATGCGTGGGGCTTAGCGATAAATTAATGGCGGCGCTAATGTCTTTTAGCTTGGCTAGGGCATCCTTTTGTAGGATTTTTAAAATAGACTTATCAATAGGGTCAAGTGCCATAGAGAAATAATTTCTGTTTTTGCTTTAATTTCAAGTGTAAATAACGTTATTTTATGCTAATTACCCAAAATTACAAGATATTTTACTGAATATATACATTATTAAATGAATATTTTCTTTTAATGGATATTTGTACAGAAATAAAAACAAAATACCATGATCATTGGAGTTCCTAAAGAAATTAAGATTCAAGAGTATAGAGTGGGTTTAACACCAGAAGGTGTGGATGCACTTACAAGACAAGGTCATACAGTGAATGTTGAAACCAAGGCAGGTCTTGGATCAGGATTTTCAGATGAGGCTTATATAAAAGCGGGTGCCACTATTTTAGCGACTGCTAAAGAAGTATACACTACCACTGAAATGATTATTAAAGTAAAAGAACCCTTAGCTGCGGAATTTCCTTTAATCAAACCTGGTCAAATTTTATTTACTTATTTCCACTTTGCTGCATCAAAAGAATTAACCGATGCGATGATGAAATCATCTGCAGTTTGTATTGCTTACGAAACCGTTGAATTACCAGACGGTTCATTGCCTTTATTAGTTCCTATGTCGGAAGTGGCTGGAAGAATGGCTGTGAATGTGGGTGCATATTATTTAGGTAAACCATTTGGAGGAAAAGGAAAATTATTAGGCGGTGTGCCAGGTGTGAAACCAGCAGAGGTTTTAATTATTGGTGGTGGTATTGTAGGAACACAAGCCGCTAAAATGGCCGCAGGCTTAGGTGCCAATGTTACTATTATGGATACCAACTTAACAAGACTAAGATATTTATCGGATGTGATGCCAGCAAATGTTGTTACACAATATTCTACCTTAATGGCTATTCAAGAAAAATTACCAACCGTTGATTTAGTGATAGGTGCCGTATTATTACATGGTGCCAAAGCGCCGCATTTAATTAAGAAAGGGGATTTAGCTTTAATGGAAGCAGGCACAGTAGTAGTAGATGTTGCTGTTGACCAAGGAGGTTGCATTGAAACTTGCAAACCCACAACGCATGAAAACCCTGTGTACATGGAGCAAAATATTTTGCATTACTGTGTTGCCAATATGCCAGGAGCGGTTCCACAAACTTCTACACGCGCTTTAACACAAGCTACATTACCTTATGCCATTGCCATTGCCAACAAAGGATGGGAGAAAGCCTGTGTTGAAAATGCAGCTTTAGCAAAAGGATTAAATATTAAAGCAGGAAAAATTTTACATAAAGGCGTAGCCGACGCTTTCAACGCATAGTATTTGAATGGGTTTGATATTTAAAAGCCTGGTCCTTCAAAAGACTGGGCTTTTTTATGTAGGGGCTTTTTATGTATGATCTTAATCAGTTTCTAAAAAATAGATTATAAAATATTTTGTACACTCCATATTAATCGTAATTTTACGATTAATAAGAAACCATGACACTCTATACAGAAAAAGACGAACAAATTGCATTATTAGCCAAGGCCATGGGTCACCCAGCTAGAGTAGCTATTATTCGTTTACTACTTAAAAAACAAACCTGTATTTGTGGAGATATTGTAGACGAATTACCTCTGTCACAAAGTACTGTTTCGCAACATTTAAAGGAATTAAAAGAAGCGGGATTGATACAGGGAGAAATTACAGGTGTAAAAACATGTTATTGTATTAATGAGTCAAATTGGAAAAAAATAGCCAAGCTATTTGATGGCTTATTTAATACTACTTACAAAGCAAAATCTTGTTGTTAACAATATAAAATTGAAACTATGAAAACAGAATTAGAATTAAAAGAAATCGTAAAAGCAAAATACAGTGAGATTGCTTTACAAGACAAAGAGACCAATATGTCTTCTTGTTGTGGTGCGGGAGGCTGCAGTACCGAAATATACAATATCATGTCGGACGACTATACCCAACTACCAGGCTATGTGGAAGGTGCCGATTTAGGACTAGGCTGTGGCTTACCTACCGAGTTTGCTAAAATAAAAGAAGGAGATGTAGTTGTGGATTTAGGATCGGGTGCAGGAAATGATTGTTTTGTAGCAAGAAGAAGTACAGGGGCTACTGGTAAAGTTATAGGCATTGATTTTACACCAGCCATGATTGAAAAGGCAAGAGCCAATGCAGAAAAAATGGGTTACCATAATGTTGAATTTAGACAAGGCGATATTGAGAACATGCCTATTAGTTCTAATATTGCAGATGTAGTGGTTAGTAATTGTGTACTCAACTTAGTACCTAATAAGCATGCCGTTATTCAAGATATATTTAGAGTATTAAAACCAGGCGGTCATTTTAGTATATCCGATGTGGTATTAGTAGGTGCTTTACCAGAATCTTTAAGAAATGCTGCAGAAATGTATGCAGGTTGTGTGTCTGGTGCTATTCAAAAACAAGTGTATTTGGAATTAATACATGCGAATGGTTTTGAAAATGTAACTATTCAAAAAGAAAAAGCCATTATTATCCCTGACGATATTTTAGTGAACTACTTAAATGCTACAGAAATTGCTGCATTCAGAGCTTCTCAAATGGGTATTTTTTCTGTAACTGTTTTTGCACAAAAACCAAAAGCAGCCTGTGTACCTGGGGCGGGATGTTGCTAAACTATAAATTATAACATACTTTATTGTATAAACTCAATCTAAAAAACTGAGAGCGATATGAAAAATATTTTAGTCTTATGTACAGGCAATAGTTGCAGAAGTCAAATAGCCCATGGCTTTTTAGCTAGCATGACTGCGGGAAAGGCCAATGTATATTCTGCAGGCGTGGAAACGCATGGCGTGAATCCTAAAGCCATAGCTACTATGAAAGATATAGGCATTGATATCTCCAATCATACCTCTAATAATATCACAGAATACTTTGGTATTAATTTTGATTATGTGATTACCGTATGCGATAATGCTAAAGAGCGATGCCCTTATTTTCCTACTAAGGCCATTAAATTACATTATAATTTTCCAGACCCCACTAAAGCGGTTGGCACAGAAGAGGAAATTAATGAACAGTTTAGAACAGTAAGAAGTTTAATTAAAGATTACTGCAAAAACTTTGTAGAAGAGTATATAAACAAATAAGAAAAATATATAAAGTAGAATAATCAAATTAATTATTCTTCGCACCATTATCTATCCAACAGAAAATTGCATTTTTATCGGCTATTGCTAAAGTTTTACCCTTAGGCATTCTGCCTGTTGCAATAGATGCTCTAATTTGACTTGCATTGTCATGTACTACCTGAAAATTATTTAAACTCGCTGCATTGGGCCCGTCATGACAACCACTTGTATTACAAGTGCTGTTAAAAATTGGTAATATGGTTTTACTAAAGCTTGTATTCGCATCACAAGTATCCGCCACAGGTGTATCTGTTGCTGCATTTTTTGAACAAGCAACTACTACCATAATAAATGTGATTGTTAATATATAAACTTGATAAGATTTAATTTTCATAAAGAAATAATTTGAATTAAAAAAAGCGTCCCGAAATTACGGGACGCTTTTGTATATGTAATCTAACAATTTTTTAAATACTAGCTTATTTCCATATTGTCCAACCTTTCCACCAAGTTTGGTTCACACCAGATGTTGCAACCGCACCTCTAAAGGTAGCTGTCTTATCAAAGAAAGCATCTTGTAATTTAGAATCGGTGAAACTACCATTTGACTTATAGTCTAATGAAGTATTCAATCCTAAACTACCATAAGTAGCGCTTAAGCTTCCAGAAGTTGCAGGACCTGCACTTGCATATGGTGTAAAGTCAGGATTCGAATAATTAAACGGTTGAATTAATTTTAAGATATTCGCATCTGAAGAACTTAAAATAGTATTATTATAAGAAGTAGTAGAGAATAGAGCTAATAAATCAGCATCTGTTTTATTTGTACTTGCTCCTGATTTACCAACATATAATAAATCAACTGTATTACCTGCTAAGGTTACATTCTTTAATCTAACTATGCTATCCACTAAATTCTTATAAGTAGAACCATTGGTAGTTACCTTAGACTCGTCTATTGTAATTCCTCTAGGCCATCCTGCAATGATTGAGTTTTGAATAGATATACCAGAGTTTCTTCTAATTTGAGCACCTGCATAGAACAAGTTATTTCCTTTACCATATGTAGGGTGAATTCTTGGTCCAATCGCTGTCATATTTGAAAGAAATCAGAACCATTACCATCGTTATCAGATTCAAATGCTTCTGAGTTAGAAATATCTGCAATAGCAGAATCTCTTAAAGCAATACCAAACTGTACATTACCTGAATAACCATAGTCAGTATCAAAATCATCATCTTGAGTTTTATAAGCAATTAAATACTTACAGTTCACAGTACCACCAAACCACTCGTAAGCATCATCTTTTGCATAAGTAACTTGAATATGATCAATGGTTGTTCCATTACCCACACCAGCCATTGTTAAGCTATTCAACTCATTATCTGGTTGGTAAGCATACCCTGCATACTCAATTCTTACATATTGTAAAATACCAGAGTTGTCAGCATCATTTGCAGTAGGGAATGCAGCATCTCCAGAACCTGCTAAACCATAACCCACTTCAGTATCATTGACACCACCTTCTATAGAGGTTAACCCTTTGTATGAAGTTCCTTTCCAAGTTAAAGATTGGTTTACAGAAGCAGAACCTAATAATACGATTCCACCCCAGTCTCCTGATTGAGGATTCGCTGAAGAAGAAGTAAATACGATAGGTTTTTCTGCAGTACCTTTTGCTACTAATTTTGCACCACGGCAAATAACTAAAGCAGCTACATCAGTACCTGATTTACCTTGTACTTTAGCACCTGCTTCCACTGTAATAGTAACACCCTTGGTTACATATACAATACCAGAAAGATAGTTTACATCTTTTGCAAGTAAAGTAGTGTCTTTTGTGATTTTACCTGATAAAGTAATGGTATTAGATACCACACCTACAGGAGCAACTTCCTTCGTTACGACGAAGATTTCTTTTTCGCCGTCCATTTCAATCTTTCTGCAACCA
>JBEGKS010000054.1:0-7093 GCA_041183945.1 Bacteroidota bacterium
GGGTTTCTTGATTCGCCTCCTTCAATATGTGCATGAACGTCAATGAATCCGGGGGCCACCACTAAACCTTTGGCATCTATTTCTTTAGTTGCTTTCCAGTTTTTTAAATTGCCAATGGCTATAATTTTATTATTTTGAATGGCTACATCTTTATACTGCCAGTTATTACCTGAACCATCAATGAGCTTACCGTTTCTAATAATATAGTCGGCCTGTTGTGCTTTTAGCATTGATAGAGAGACTAAACATACAGAAAGTAAAATTATCTTTTTCATAGCTTGTAGTTGTTCTATAAATTTACTAAATCCTCTTTATATTATAGATATTAAAATGGCTATAAGCTTAAAAATTAGTAATTTTAAAGAGCTGCAAATGCTAAAAAAAAGCAGTATTTATACTTTATTTTATAAAAACCAATATTTTAAATACGCTAATGCTAGTCTTATGAAAAAATTAATTACGTCATTGTTCTGTTTGATGCTTTTAACGCAAAGCGTAAAAGCTCAAAAAACAAAAAGTTTAAAAACAGCTAGCGATACGGCTGCTGCCTTTGATGCCTATGTGCAAAAATCAATTAAGGAATGGGAAGTCCCAGGTTTAGCCATAGTAGTCGTTAAAAACAATAAAGTTGTTTTTAAAAATTCTTATGGTACTACCGAACTTGGAACAGGCAATAAAGTGAATAACCAAACTTTATTTGCTTGCGCTTCTACCACCAAGGCCATGACTGCAACAGCCATGGGTATTTTAGTAGACCAAGGCAAAGTGAACTGGGAAGATCCTGTAATAAAATATTTACCCAGCTTCAGATTATACGACCCTTATGTAACTACTCAAATGCGCGTGCGCGATTTATTCTTACATAATTCAGGTGTGGGCAATACCGATTATTTATGGGCATTGAATATACTTTCTAGTGATGAAATTATGGAGCGCATGCAATTGGTAAAACCTTCTTATTCTTTTAGAGCAGGCTTTATTTATCAAAATATATTTTATGGCATTGCAGGAAAAGTAATTGAAAAAGTATCTGGAATGCCTTGGGAAAATTTTATTACTAAAAATATTTTTGAACCCCTAGGTATGTTGCAAACACGCGCTAAATTAGGCTTAGTAACCAATCCTAATATCTCTAAACCACATCAAAGAGTGGAGGGAAAAATACAAGTAATAGAAAGAGATTCAGCCGATAGAATTGGGGCTGCAGGTTCTGTATATTCTAATATTGATGAGATTGCACTATGGATGCAGTGTATGTTAGATAGCAGTAAATATGAAGGAGGAAGATTAGTATCACCTGCTACTTGGACTACTTTATTAAAACCTCAAACCTTTGTGACGGAATCAGAGTTTTATCCTACCAAACAATTAACCAAACCTAATTTCACTACTTATGCTTTAGGTTGGTTTCAACAAGATTATAAAGGCAGAAAATTAAATTTTCATACAGGAAGTTTGTCTGGAGAAATTGCAATTCATGGACAAATGCCTGAAGAAAAAACGGGGGTTTATGTTTTTGGAAATTTAGATCATGCAGAAGCAAGACATGCTTTAATGTTTAAAGCCTTTGACCAATATGCTTTAGGGGGCAATACCGATTGGAGTGCCGACTTTCTTACCTTATATGGAAATATAAGAGCTAAGGCTGCTGAGGCTAATGCTGCACAAGAAGCCACTAGAGTGCTGAACACCAAGCCCTCACTGCCTTTGCAAGCCTATGTAGGCACTTATACCGATCCACTATTTGGAAGCATTACCATAACGCTTGAAAATGAAATATTAGTTGCTGAAAATATTAAATTAGGTAAAGGAATAGTTTCTCATTGGAATTATGATACTTTCCAATTAGCATGGAATAAAAAATGGTATGGTAAAAGCGGACTTAATTTTAGATTGAATGAGCAAGGAAAAGTAATGACAGTAGAAATGGATGGAGTCTCCTTAGCAAAAAATTAATAGTCATACATTTTATAAAAAATTATAAAATAGAAAACTATAATAAACAGAAAGACAATCTTTATAAAAAATAACTAACGAAATAAATAATAGTCAATGGATTTTTCTAAGTTTAAAAAAAGTACTACATCGGTTTGGGGTGGAGAAAGCGATTTAAATGTAAGTGGTGCGGTAACTTCACCAATAGTAAACAGTGTGGCCTTTGCTTATAATGATGTAGATCATTGGCATGAAGTTTCTTTAGGCAAAGCCGAAGGTTATATTTATAGCAGAAACACCAATCCAACAGTGGCTGTTTTAGAAGAGAAAATTCGATTGCTAGAAGGTGCTGAAGCAGCGACCTCTTTTGCAACGGGCATGGCGGCTATTAGTAATACACTCTATACTTTTTTAACTGCGGGTAAAAGAGTGGTATCTCAAAAAGATAATTATGGTGGAACGAGTAAAATATTTTTAGATTTTCTACCACTGTATAATGTGGAAGTGCAATTATGTGATACCACCGATTTTGATTTATTTGAAAAAGAAATTGCGAAAGGTTGTGACCTAGTGTATTTAGAAACACCCACAAATCCTACTTTAAAAGTAGTAGACATTAAAAGATTAGCCGCAGCTGCTAAAAAAGTGGGTGCTATTGTAGTGGTAGATAATACTTTTGCTACCCCTATTAATCAAAACCCTTTAGCATTGGGTGCCGATTTAGTGATACATAGTGCTACTAAATTTTTATGTGGTCACTCCGATGCCATGGGAGGAGTTGTGGCAGGTAAAAAAGAATTGGTACAAAAAATTTATCAGTACCGAGAAATTAATGGGGCTAGTTTACAAGCCGATCCTGCTTATATGATTGCTAGAGGTATGAAAACTTTAGAATTAAGAATTGAAAGACAAAATGCTTCTGCTTTAAAAATTGCTAATTATTTAAAAGCGCATTCAAAAGTATCTGATGTGTTTTATCCTGGTCTTCCTTCCCATCCGGGTCATGCTATTGCGAAGCAACAAATGTCGGGCTTTGGAGGCATCATGAGCTTTGCCCTAGATGGCGGTTATGAGCATGTAAAAAAACTATTAACCACGCTAAAACTTGTGCATTTGGCAGCAAGCCTAGGCTCGGTAAGTACATTAGCAGGTCCCCCAAGAACCACTAGCCATGTGGAATTAACGGAGGCCCAAAGAAAACTATTGGGTATACCCGAAAGTTTAATTCGCTATTCCGTGGGCATCGAAAATGTAGATGACTTATTGCAAGATTTAGAGACTGCCTTAGCTAGTTTGTAATAGCAAACGGCTACTCTAGATTTTTGCCCCAGCTCCTTTTACAAATCTTCCAGGTTTAGCATTGGTATGTTCGCCTTCTTTTAATACTTGCACACCATTTACCCAAACATGTGACATACCTGTTGCATACTGTCTTGGTTTTTCAAAACTAGCATGGTCTTTAATTTTGCTTGGATCAAAAACTAATATGTCGGCATAGTTGCCCACTTTTAATTCTCCACGCTTTTGAATATGTAAACTAGTAGCCGCTACTTTTGAAAGCTTATTGATGGCTTTTTCTACAGTCATTACTTTTTCTTCATTTACATAATGTCCAATCACGCGTGCAAAATTTCCATAGGCACGAGGATGTGTACTTTGTTTCATAAAGACTGGATCGGTTGATGCCGACTCTGCATCAGATCCAAAGCTTACCCAAGGAAGTACGATTTGTTTTTTTATATTTTCTTCACTCATTAAAAAATAAGCTACTTCTACACGACTACTATCTTGAATAATTAAATCAATAGCGCAATCTTCTGGTGTGGTGTTTCTTATTTTAGCCACTTCTTCTAAAGTTTTACCAGAATATTTTGATAAAGAATCTCTTCTAAATCCAAGTAATAAAACCCTGCTTGGACCTCCAGTGCCATAATATAAATTTTCCCAATCTTTTGCATCGGTTTTCATGGCTTTTTTCATCTCTGCTCTTATTTTCGGATCTTGTAAACGCAACCATAGTTTTCCAAAACCACCATCTTGTAAAGAAGGAGGCATAGCAGCTGTCATACCTGTAGCACCTGCAGGATAAGTATACATATTGGCTGCAATGTCAATGCCAGCAGCCCTTGCAGCTTCTACTAATTTAATAACTGAATCCATTTTAGGCCAGTTGTTTACACCTCCCGCTTTTAAATGATAAATTTCACCATGCACTTTCGCTTCTTTAGCAATGGTAATTAATTCATTCACGGCTTGAATAAAATTATTGCCTTCACTGCGCATATGTGAAATATATCCACCCCCATAAGGTGCAGCTGCTTTACATAATTCAATGAGCTCTTCTGTCTTTGCAAAAAAAGCAGGCGGATAAATTAAAGAACTACCTACGCCTAATGCACCTTCTTCCATGGCTTGTTTTACCAAAGCCTTCATGCTTTCCATTTCTGCAGGACTGGGAGCACGGTTGTCTTCTCCAATAATATTTTCACGAATGGTTGTTGCACCCACAAAAGAAGCAATATTGCAACTAATGCCACGCTTCTCCATAAAATGCATGTATTCACCTAATGTATTCCAAGCAATAGGAAGTTTATCTGGTCCTGTTTGATCATCTTCCATCGCCTTTTTCATCTTTGCATTTAAAGGACCCATACTTCCGCCTTCTCCAAATACTTCTAAGGTGACCCCTTGTCTAATATCCCCTTGAGAATTACCATCTATAATAAGAGAGGTAGGTGCCCAGCTTAACATATTTATAAAGCCAGGTGTTATAGCCATACCTTTTGCATCAATTACATTGTTAGCAGACTCTTTAGATAAATCGCCAATAAAAGCAATGGTATCGTTTTTAATAGCAAGGTCGGCTTTATAAGGAGCGCCTCCATTGCCATCATAGACTAATCCGTTTTTTATAATGGTATCATATTTGCTATTCGTAGTACAAGCAAATAATAAACTAATTAAACAGATAGATACTAGTTGTTTCATGGTTTTAATTTTAAGTGAAAAGGGTTTATATTTCGTACAAGTTCTCTGTAATTTAATGTTTTTTCAATAAATTTTTTTATATTCAAGTTCGCTTTTTAAAGACCAAACCAAAAAACTAACGATTATGTCAAAAAACATTCAAGCCAACAGGCTATTTGTTGCAAGCTGCCTGGCTTTATTAGTCACTTCTCTTTCCTTTGGAATTAGAGCCGGTGTTCTTAGCCAACAAGGCATTGATTTTCATTTAACAAACGCGCAATTGGGCACCATTGCAGCCACTGCCTTCTGGGGCTTTCCACTTGCGATGCTTGTAGGGGGTACCATGGTGGATATTATTGGTATGAAGCGCTTATTAGTGCTTGCCTTTATATTTCACTTAGCAGGTATTGTACTTACTATTTATGCTACTGGTTATTGGAGTTTATTTTTCTCTACTTTATTAATTGGTATTGCCAATGGAACGGTTGAAGCTTCTTGTAATCCTTTAGTAACGGCTTTATACCCAAATAACAAAACTACTAAATTGAACCACTTTCACTTATGGTTCCCTGGAGGTATTGTGATTGGTACTTTAATTGTATTCTTATTTAATAAAATAGGATTAGGTACGAATTTACAAGTAGGTATGATGTTAATTCCTACCATTTTATATGGTTACTTCTTTTCTAAATTAGAATTTCCTGAAACAGAGCGTGTATCTAGCGGAGTTTCTTCATCAGACATGTATAAAAGTTTATTGAATCCTCTTTTTATTTTTATGATTATCTGTATGTTCGGAACAGCCATCACTGAATTATTTACAGGACAATGGATTGATGTACTGCTTAAAAATGTCAGCGACAACGCCATATTATTATTAACTATTGAAACAGGTATTATGGTCATTGGCCGTGCTTTTGCAGGACCAGTGGTACATAAATTTTCACCTTCAGGTGTATTATTAATTTCTGCTATTTTAGCCGCAGCAGGTTTATACTTATTAGGACATAGTACTGGCAATATGTTATTTGCTGGCGCTATTCTTTTCGGTATTGGCGTATGTTATTTCTGGCCAACCATGTTAGGCTTTGTTGCTGAAAACTTGCCAAAGACAGGTGCTGTAGGACTTAATCTTATGGGTGGTGCGGGTATGTTCGCTGTATCTGTTTATATGATATTTATGAGCGACTTCTATGATAAATTAGTGAATGCTAAAATACCTGCAGGCACTGCAGAAGCAGACCTAGCAGCGGTTACCAATGAAGCTAAAAAATTAGCAGGACCAGAAGTGATCAACGCTACTTTAATGATTCCTTTGATTTTAATTGTTGCCTTTATTGGATTAAATGTATACATGAAAAATAAAAAAGCAGCCACTGCATAAATATGCGTCGCTTAATTTTATATTTTTCTTTTTTACCATGCTTACTTTTATTAATAGGCGCTTGCGCTTCAGCACCCGGCTATTTAAAAAACAAAGATAAAATTGGACTACTAATAGATTCTACTAAAACTACTTATGTGCTTTATGCATACGATGAACAGTACTCGGTTGAATCTCATTATTACGACAAAGAAGGAAACTTACTTAAAGTAGTGAAATACGACGAACTAGCACGTTCTGTTATTTATAATGTGAGGTCTAAAAGGGCAAGCGAATTAAAAACTTTGGAACAATAGTGAAAAGGACATTTTTAATAAAGACCTAAGTCATTTTTATAAAGAGGCTAAAACGGTATCTAAATTTGTAAGTAAGTCTTTTGCATTTTGCATAGAGAAAATAATGGGAGGTTTAATTTTAAACACATTATTATAAGGTCCATCCACACCCATTAAAAAACCTTTATCCTTCATTCTTTCAACCGCTAGCTTAATGGCCTCCGTTGCGGGCTCTTTTGTAACTCTATCTTTGACTAATTCTACTCCAATAAATAAACCTGAACCTCTTACATCTCCAATAATGGGGTGTGTATGCATAAGTGCACGCATGCCTTCTATTAAATAATTACCCACTAGCAATGCATTTTCTTGCAAGCCTTCACTCTGAATAACTTCTAATACAGCCAAGCCTGTGGCCATTGAAACGGGGTTACCTCCATAGGTATTAAAATACTCAATACCATTATTAAAGCTATTGGCTATTTCATCGGTTACAATGACTGCAGCTAATGGATGGCCATTGCCAATGGGT
>JBEGKS010000055.1:0-7020 GCA_041183945.1 Bacteroidota bacterium
AAGTAACCATGGAGGCAAAAATAATAGTGGACCTTTTAATAAGCATATAAAATAAAATAGAGGCAATAGAAGTGCCTACTACCCCTAAAACAATGCCTGCTATACTTGCCTGTTGAAAACCAAGGTTATTATAGGGCATACTGAAATAACCTGTTAGATATAAAATAAATGCACTTGGAATAATTAAAAAAGCAAAGGCTACCGATACAATATCAATGGATCGAATATTTTTTAAAAACTTGCCCACCACATTTACATTCAAACCGTAAAAGAAAGTAGCTACTAAAACCAAGGAAGCAAAAGAGAGGTTTTGAAAACTAATATTTTTACCTGCTGCAAAAAGTAAACACAAACCTATAAAGCCAATAATGACGCCAATCATTTTTTGCTTATTAATTGTTGTTTTAAAAAATGATAAACCTACTACTATGGTAAACAAAGGGGTTAGTGAATTTAAAATGCCTGCTAAAGAGCTATCGATATTGGTTTCTGCAATACAAAAAAGGTAGGCTGGAATAAAGTTTCCTAAAAAGCCAGATAAAAAGACAATGCCCATTTTTTCTTTAGGAATTTTTTTAAAGGCGCTGAAGGCAAAGGGCAGCAAAACCAGTCCTGAAAATAGCATTCTTAAAGAAGCTACTTGGTAGGCAGAAAGCACGGTTAGCCCCTCTTTCATAAGAATAAAGGAACTACCCCAGACAATGGATAGTATGCAAAAAATAGCCCAATTGATGAACTTATTGTCCATGCGTAAAGTTTTGGGTAAAGATGCTTATTTTTTCCATAAAAGTGGATAAATACTTGCCCAATTGACCTTAAATTAATCTTGATTCCTTTTCTTTGCAAGAATGAATCAGCCAACTAATTATTCGATTAAGGTAGACCAATTTGAAGGGCCTTTCGACCTACTGCTTTTCTTTATTGAAAGAGATGAAATGGATATTTACAATATCCAGATTACTAAAATCATCAACGATTTCTTGCATTTTATACAAGAGCAAGAAAAGGTGAATATTGAATTAAGCAGTGAGTTTATTTTATTCGTTTCTACTTTAATGCGCATTAAGGCAAAATTATTATTACCAAGAAAAGAGTTGGATGCATTAGGCAATGAAATTGATCCAAGACAAGAATTAATTGATAAAATATTAGAGTACAAAAAGTACAAAGAAGCGGCTGTTCAAATGGCCGACTTAGAAGCGCTTAGAATGCTCATGATGAAGCGTGGTAATATTCAACAAGAGATGTCGCTTGTGGGAGAAGAAGCAGCGGAGGGAACAGAACTACAAACAGTTACTTTATTTAAATTAATGAAGTCATTTGAAAAAGTAATGACTCGTTTACAAGAGCGTCAAAACAGACCTGTTCATACTGTTGTAAGATATAATTACACCATGGAAGGCAGCAGGGCTTATTTATTAGACATTGTGAAAGAAGGTAAGACAGTGGCTTTTGAAAAAGTATTTGATATTTGCCAAGACAGGGTACACGCTTTATTTTTATTCTTATCTATACTTGAACTGTCTCAACAAAAATACATGAAGCTAATGGTGGGCGAAGGACGTAATAATTTCATCATTGAATGGAATGAAAACAGAGAAGATGATTTAGAGCCCGGCCATGTAGATAATTTCGATTCTTATGAAACGCCTAATTTAGAATCTTTCAAAGAGGATCCTATTCAAACAGGTGAAAGAGAAGAAAATTTGGGAGATTTTGATCCAAGTTTAAATTAAAAAGGTTGAACCTAAGTTTAGCTTAATTTTTAGTACCCTTTCCATTCTAGTAACTTTATACTTCAGACATAATTCCCTTACCTAGTAAGGCTTTCACGGCATCTGCAATAGCTATCGCATCATAATGACACTCATGATGCAATTCTTTTAAACTACCATGTTCTACAATACTATCAGGAATACCTAGCATGGTTATTTTGCTATGGTAATTATGCTCGTTCATGAATTCTAAGACAGCAGCGCCCATACCTCCAATAATAGTAGCATCTTCTATGGTAATAATCTTATCATAGTTTTGGAATACTTCATGTAGTAAGGCTTCGTCAATCGGTTTTACAAAACGAATATCGTAATGCGCAGGATCAATACCTTCGTCTCTTAAATTTCTTATGGCAGTTTGGGCAAAATTTCCAGGATGTCCTAAAGATAAAATCGCAATCTCTTTTCCATCTTTTAATTTTCTTCCTTTACCAATGGTAATTTCTTCAAATGGTTTTTGCCAATCAACGGTAACACCTTCTCCTCTTGGATAACGAATGACAAAAGGAGATTGTATGGAAGGAAGTTGTGAAGTGTACATTAGATTACGTAGCTCAATTTCATTCATTGGCGCTGCAATAATCATATTGGGAATACATCTAAAAAAAGCAATATCATAACAACCATGGTGTGTAGGGCCATCTTCTCCTACTAGTCCTGCTCTGTCTAAACAAAACACAACTGGTAAATTTTGCAAGGCTACATCATGTATAACTTGATCATAGGCTCTTTGCATAAAAGAGGAATAAATATTGCAAAATGCTTTAATGCCTTGTGTGGCTAAACCAGCACTTAAGGTAACTGCATGTTGCTCGCAAATGCCTACGTCAAAAGCCCTGTCTGGCATAGCATCCATCATGAATTTTAAAGAAGAACCACTTGGCATAGCAGGGGTAATACCCATGATAGATTTATTCTCTTTAGCTAACTCAACAATAGTATGTCCAAATACATCTTGGTATTTAGGAGGCTGAGGTGTTTCAATTTTTTTCTTAATAATCTCACCGGTTAACTTATCAAATAAACCTGGCGCATGCCATTTAGTTTGATCTTTTTCAGCAAGTGCATAGCCCTTACCTTTCACAGTTAGAATATGTAAAATTTTAGGACCTGGTATTTCTCTTAAATCCTTTAAGGTATCCACCAAGTTAGAAATATTATGTCCATCAATAGGTCCGAAATATCTTAATTGTAATGCTTCAAATAAATTACTACTTTTTGAAACCACTCCTTTTAAACCTGCTTCAACTTTAGAAGCCATTTCTCGGGTAAATGTTTTACCAATAGGTAACTTACCCATTAACTGCCAAAGTTCATCTCTAAATTTATTGTAAGTAGGGGATGTGCTAATATCTGTTAAGTATTCTTTTAAGGCGCCCACATTGGGGTCGATGCTCATGCAGTTATCATTTAAAATAATAAGTACATCGCTATCTGCCACACCCGCATGGTTCATGGCTTCGAAGGCCATACCTGCTGTCATAGAGCCATCTCCAATAATCGCTACCGATTTTCTATTTTCTTTTTTATACTTAGCGGCCATAGACATACCTAAGGCTGCAGATATAGAAGTAGAGGAGTGGCCTACGCCAAAGGTATCATAATCGCTTTCTGATCTTTTGGGGAAACCACTTAAGCCGTTGTATTTTCTATTGCTAATAAACTCATCACGACGGCCTGTTAAAATTTTATGTCCATAGGCCTGATGACCTACATCCCATACCAATTGGTCATAGGGCGTATTGTATACATAATGAAGGGCAACACTTAATTCTACCACGCCTAAACTAGCCGCAAAATGGCCTCCGTGAACGCTCACTACATCAATGATATACTGGCGTAATTCATCACATACCTGATGCAGCTTCTCCCTGGAAATATTTTTTAAATCTTCCGGTGAGTCTATCATTTTCAATAAAGGGCCTGCCTCAATATGCATCAGTTCAATTTAGGATGTAAATGTAAATCAATAACATAAATATACGCTAAAAGTTTAAGGGGAATTTAGGCTTGCCGTATAGCCTAGAAATGGACCACTAGTCAATAAAATAGGCTAAAAGCCTAGTTTAAATAGGTAAATTTGGGGTAGATGAAAAAGCACTCTTCTTTATATTGGATTTGTCAAATTGCAGGCTGGTTTAGCTATGGCCTGACCATACTCTTTTTTGCCTCCATTTTAGACAAGGAGTTGAACCCTATTTTTTATCCAAGATTAGCCATCAATTTATCCATAGGCATTTTAATAACGCATTTGTTAAGAGAGACCATGCACCGTTTTTCTTTGCGTCCGCCCATGCCTTCTAATCATTGGTGGAAATTAGTTTTATTATTATTTGTGTTTTCTATTCTTAATAGTTTCTCTACAAGTTATTTAGCGGATATTTTAAAATTATACGAACCTGGAAGAAATATTCCTTTATCAAGAAGATTTTTATTTAGTATCATTTTTGATACACCCATTTTTTTAGTGTGGATGTCGGTCTATGTTTTATGGCATTATATTGAATTCACCAATACAGAAGAAATTAAGAAAGTAAGACTAGAGACCATGATTAAAGAGTTGGAACTTAAAACTATTAAGTCTCAAATTAATCCTCATTTTATTTTCAATGCCTTAAATAGCATTAGAGCCTTAGTGGATGAAGACCCTCAAAGAGCAAGACAGGCCATTACAGAGCTAAGTAATATTTTAAGAAGCAGTATTCAAGTAGATAAAGTAGAGATTACCAGTTTGGAAAAAGAACTAGATATTGTGAAAGATTATTTAGCCCTTGAATACATTCGTTTTGCAGATAGATTAAAAGTGGTGTATGAAGTAGATTCAAAAACTTTGTCTCATCAAATACCTCCAATGATGCTGCAAACCCTTGTGGAGAATGCCATCAAACACGGACTGAGCAAGCAACCTGGCGATTGTACTATAAAAATTATTTCTAATGTAGAGAACGATAAATTGGTTTTAATTGTACAAAATACAGGCCTACTTCAACAAGCAGAAAAAGATGGTTTTGGATTACAAAGTACCAGAGAAAGATTAAATATTTTATATCGTGGCCAAGCCATTTTTGAAATATATCAATGCGAGCCAAATGAAGTGACTGCTAAATTAATAATACCTATTTCAAATTAAAATTATAGAGAGATGCCCATTAAAGCCATTATAATAGACGACGAAAGATTAGCTAGAAATGAGTTAAAAAAATTACTAGAGCAACATTCTGAAATAGAAATTATTGATGAAGCGAGTAATGTGGATGAAGGGGTAGAAAAAATAGACTTATCACATCCCGATTTAATTTTTTTAGATATTCAAATGCCAGGCAAAACTGGTTTTGATTTACTAGCTGAATTGGAGAGAGCTCCTAAAGTAATTTTTACCACCGCTTATGACGAGTTTGCTTTAAAGGCATTTGAAGTGAATGCATTAGATTACTTATTAAAACCTATCGATCCTAAGCGTTTAGCAGACGCCATTCAAAAACTACAAGCGGAAATTGAATTAGAGCGTGCAAGTTTATCGGGTAATACGCGTGGTCCTTTATCAGAAAGCGATCAGGTTTTTGTAAAAGACGGAGAGAAATGTTGGTTCGTTAAATTAGAAGAAATTAGACTGTTTGAAAGTGTGGGCAATTATGCCAAAGTGTATTTCTCTTCCAATAAGCCACTTATTTTAAAGTCCTTGAACGCCTTAGAGGAAAGGTTGGACGAGCATGTATTTTTCAGGGCCAATCGCAAGCATATTATTAACCTACATTGGATTGAAAAAATAGAGCCTTATTTTAATGGGGGCTTACTTGTTGAATTAAAAGGAGGAGAGAAGATTGAAATTAGCCGCAGACAAACGGTGAAGTTCAAAGAAATGATGAGTTTCTAATAGTTAATAAGGGGAGACTACTTAGTTCAAGCTATGAATAGCTTCGGCCATTGCCTTAATTAAGCTAGGGTCTTTTTCAACTGCATTTCCAATCACAATAATATCGGCACCCGCCTTACAATTTTCAATAGCTTTTTCTGTTGTTGTAATACCACCACCAATAATTAAAGGAGCTTGTATATGTTTTGCCACTTCTTGTATCATGGCAGTAGGAACGGCTCTTTGAGCACCACTACCCGCATCCATATATATTAATTGAAGACCTAACATTTCTCCAGCCATAGCTGTACATATAGCAATATCGTTCTTATTAGAAGGGATAGGGTTGGTATTAGATATATAAGAAACTGTAGTTGGGGAACCACCATCAATGAGCATATAGCCTACTGACATAATTTCTAAACCACTTTGTCTAATAAAAGGGGCACTTACAACATGGTGACCAATTAATAATTCTGCATTTCGACCAGAGATTAAAGACAAGTATAAAAGCGCATCTGCTTTAGCAGTGATTTGATCGGGTGAACCAGGAAAAAGTATAACTGGAATACTGCATTGTTTTTTAATAGCTGCAACAGTTGTATCTAATGTATCTGTAACAACTAAACTACCTCCTACAAAAAAATAATCCACTTTAGATTTAATGGCTAATTCGATCGTTTGGTTTAAACTTTCGTTATTAAGCTTGTCTGGGTCTATTAAAATAGCCAGTGCTTTTTTTGCATTCGCCTTACCTTCCTGTATTTTATTGTATAGAGTATGCTTCATTTCTTTGACCCACGTAAGGTGCAGCTTTTTATTGGAATCCTCAAAATTATCCAATTTAATTATATGTATTGCAATCATTCCTCATTTATTACTAAAAAAACCTAAAAGGGGCAGGTTTTTTTTCGCAGAAACTAACGTCGGTTGGGGATAAATCATGAAAATCAAGCCGGATATGGGGTTTAATTTAATCCACATTTCTTTTCCACAGCTGTTGATATTTCCATGCCTTTAATCTCGTCCTAGAAGGATATTTTCGTATACCCACCAAGGTTTTTCAAAAACCTAATGGGATAACCCACTAACATCCTAAATAGAATAATGACCATGGCTACTCCAAAAACAAAAAAAGGCTTAGAGTTTTCTCGCCTATTTACTAAAGAGAATGTTTCTCCATTCGATCAATTTGAATACGACTACAGAGATAGCGTTATCAAAAATCCAAACGGAGAAAAAGTATTTGAAATGACCAATGTGGAGGTGCCGAAACAGTGGAGTCAAATTGCTACAGATATTCTTGCACAAAAATATTTTAGAAAAGCAGGTGTTCCACAACCAGATGGTTCATTAGGTCGTGAAACAACGGTGAAGCAAGTGGCACATCGT
>JBEGKS010000056.1:0-6950 GCA_041183945.1 Bacteroidota bacterium
AGCTATATGCGCGTCTTGCATATTCACCCCCACACAAATAGAATGCTCAGAAGAACTTTGTGTAATTAATATAATATTGATTTGCTTTTTAGCAAGTGCATCGAATAAGCGTTTTGAAAAACCTGGAATACCCACCATTCCACTTCCTTCCAAGCTTAATAAACAAATATCTTTTATACTTGAAATACCTCTGATAAAACTTTTATCGGCAGGCGATTCATTTTTGATAATTGTACCTGCATGATTAGGATCGAAAGTATTTTTTATCCATACGGGTATATTTTTATGCATCACCGGTTGAATAGTAGGAGGATAAATAACTTTAGCACCAAAATGCGATAACTCCATGGCTTCTTGATAAGAAATTTCAGGAATCTCTTTGGCGTTTTGAACCATACGCGGATCGGCCGTCATCATGCCGCTTACATCTGTCCATATTTCAAGTGCAGTTGCTTCTGTAGCTGCTGCATAAATAGCGCCTGTATAATCGGAACCACCTCTACCAAGCGTGGTGGTATTACCTTCTGTGTCTGAGGCTACAAAGCCTGCTGCTATATATAAATCGAAATCATTTTCTTTAGCTGCTAAATATTTTGCAATAGTACTATAGGTTAGAGGCTTGTCCACCACTGCATTAAAATAATTAGAATTGGTTTTAATTAAATCTCTAGAATCAATCCACTGTTGTTTAATTCCCTTCGACTCAAAACTGGCAGAAATTATTTTACTTGATAAAAGTTCTCCATAGCTAATAATTTTATCCTGCATGCGCATAGATAATTCTTTCAGCATAAATAAGCCTTCGCAGTTCGTTTCTAATTCGTTGATGAGTTGCTTCACCAAACTTAAAGTACCACTTTGTTGTTGTATAGGAAGTAAAGCACGGACTGTATCTAAATGCTTTTGTTCAATATTTTGAATAATGGTTTTATACGCCTCATTACCTTGTGCTGCTGTTTGCGCTAACATAATTAATTGATCCGTCACACCACTCATAGCAGAAACCACTACAATAGTTTTCTCTTTTTGTATGCGCGCGCTAACAATAGCCACCATTTGATTGATAGCCTCTGCACTTCCTACCGAACTTCCTCCAAACTTTAAAACCTGCATAACCCTTTTTATTTTTCTAAATTAAATAGCCGTAAATATTATCGTCTTTATTTATTTCATCATAATTAATATGATACTTCTTCATATTCTCAATTAGAGATGTATGATCGGCCTTGGTTCTTAATTCTAATCCCACTAGCGCTGGGCCCGCTTCCTTATTGTGTTTTTGTATATATTCAAACCTAGTGATATCATCATAAGGGCCTAACACTTTATTGACAAACTCTTTCAATGAACCTGGTCTTTGTGCAAAGCGAATTAAAAAATAATGCTTTAATCCTTCAAAGGTTAAAGAGCGTTCTTTAATTTCTTGCATGCGTGCAATATCATTATTACCTCCACTTACAATACATACAATGGTCTTGCCTTTGATTTGATCCGCGTAATGGTCCAAAGCCGCTACCGACATGGCTCCTGCAGGTTCTACTACAATGGCTTCTTCATTATACATTTGTAAAATAGTGGTACAAATTTTTCCCTCTGGCACTAAATGCATATCGTCTAAAGCATCTTTACAAAAAGAAAAAGTGACATCGCCCACTCTTTTTACAGAAGCGCCATCTACAAACTTGTCTATATTTTCTAATTCAACAGGCTCTCCCGATTTTAAAGCCCAGAACATACTAGGTGCCCCTTCTGGTTCTAATCCAATTATTTTAGTACTAGGCGACTTCTCTTTAAAATATGTTCCCACGCCGGCGCTTAATCCGCCACCACCCACGGGTACAAATAAATAATCGATAGGATCCTTGGTGAAGGTTTTAATATCGTCTAAAATTTCTACACCCACCGTAGCCTGTCCTTCAATAATAGAAACATGATCAAAAGGAGGAATGAATGTCATTCCATGTTCTAAAGTATAAGCCTTCGCAGCCACTGCTGTATCGTCAAATGTATCGCCTACTAAAATCACTTCTACAAAATCTTCACCAAACATTTTTGTTTGATTTACTTTTTGTTGTGGTGAAGGAATAGGCATAAATACAACACCCTTCACTCCTAGTTTTTTACAACTATAAGCAAATCCTTGTGCATGATTACCAGCACTCGCACAGACAACACCCTTTGCTAGCAAGTCTTTAGAGAGTTGACTCATCATATTATAAGCGCCTCTTAATTTATAAGAACGTACAATTTGTAAGTCTTCTCTTTTTAAATAAATAGTACACTCATACTTACGAGACAAATTTGCATTGAACTGAAGCGGGGTATGTGTTACCACCGACTTTAATCTTTTGACTGCAGCCTCGATATTAAGTGTAGGTCTATTTATTTTCTTTGCTTCACTCATACTTTATCACTTTTCAATTTTATCCTATACTAAATAATTCTTTCAAATTATTTACCTGGTTGATTCTCTGGTCTTAAGCTTCTTACAGTTCTTCCTGCTTGCCACATTTCACTATTGTGTAATTCAGCTAATTCTACTTCTAATTTCTCGCGGTAATCTGCTTTACTATTTAAGTCAATAGAACGAGCCGATTCTTTTCCTGTTGCAACACTGTTGTATAAGTCTGTAAAAACTGGCATAGTGGCATCACGGAATTTTTTCCACCAATCCAAAGCACCTCTTTGAGCAGTTGTAGAACAGTTCGCATACATCCAATCCATTCCGTTTTCTGCAACAAGTGGCATTAATGATTGTGTTAATTCTTCCACTGTTTCATTGAATGACTCAGATGGGCTATGTCCGTTTTTACGCAATACTTCATATTGGGCTGCAAATATACCTTGAATTGCGCCCATTAATGTACCTCTCTCCCCAGTTAAATCTGAATAAACCTCTTTTTTAAAGTTGGTCTCGAATAAATAGCCAGATCCAATGGCAATACCTAAGGCAATAACTCTGTCCCAAGCCTTTCCGGTAGCGTCTTGGAAAATAGCATAGCTACTATTTAAGCCACGTCCTTGTAAGAACATTCTTCTTAAAGAAGTTCCAGAACCTTTAGGCGCTACTAAGAATACATCTACATCGGCTGGAGGTACAATACCTGTTTGCTCGTTGAATGTAATACCAAAGCCATGAGAAAAATACAAGGCCTTGCCTGGTGTTAAATGTTTTTTAACGGTTGGCCACATGGCTATTTGTGCAGCATCACTTAATAAATAACAAATAATAGTTCCTTTTTCTAAGGCTTCTTCTATTTCAAATAAGCTTGTGCCTGGTACAAAACCATCAGCAATTGCTTTATCCCAACTTTTTGAATTTTTTCTTTGTCCTATAATTACATTAACCCCATTTTCTTTTTGGTTCAATGCTTGACCTGGACCTTGCACGCCATAACCAATAACCGCGATGGTTTCATTTTTTAAAACCTCTTGTGCTTTTGCTAACGGGAATTCTTCACGTGTTACAACATTTTCTTCTGTACCTCCGAAATTTAACTTTGCCATTTTAATAATTGTTTAGATTTTTTGTTTAATTAATTTATGTTTTGAATATGTATGTTTATGATTTCTATTTATTTTTTGAAAATAATTACATGGTAAATACTGCTTCTCTTTTTCCTAAGTATTCATTTTCTATCACATCTTCACTAGGTTGCTTTTTTTCAAAGTCTTTTAGCTTTTCATGAAAGCCGCTACTTTCCTTTATAATAGCCACTCTTGCGCTACGCACGAACTCCACTAGGCCAAAGGGTTCTAGGGCTTTCATTAATTTATTGGTCTCTTCTCTATGTCCTGTTGTTTCAAAAACAATGAAGTCTTTTCTAATGGCTACGGCGCGTGCTCCGTATTCTCTTAATAATCTTTCTACTTTTACTTTCTCTGTAATTTCTTCTGACAATACTTTATATAATGCTAACTCCTGCCAAACAATTTCATCGTTGGTATTGAAATAAGCTTTTAATACTTCTACTTGCTTTTCAATTTGTCTTACAATTTTCATCACCACATCACGAGACTCCATTACAACAATGGTAAAACGGTGTATGCCCGCAATTTCAGAAGGAGATGTATTTAAACTTTCCACATTAATTTTTCTTCTAGAAAAAATAATGGCAATACGATTCAAGAGCCCTACTTGGTTTTCGGTATACACAGTTATTGTGTACTCTTGTTTTTCAGTATTTGTTTCCATATTATGAGATCTTTAATTTATCAGTTCTTTATTTTCAACTTAACTTTTAAAATATTCTACTTTAATCTTATTTCACTCACGCTACAACCCTGTGGTACCATTGGAAATACATTGTTTTCTTTGCCCACCATTACTTCTAACAAATAAGAGCCCTTATGTGCAAGCATGGTTTCAATGGCTGTTTGTAAATCCTTGCGCTGCGCTACTTTCGCACCCTCAATACCATAAGCCTTGGCTACCATTACATAGTCGGGGCTTTGAATATCTACAAAAGAATAACGCTTGTCATTAAATAGTTGTTGCCACTGACGCACCATGCCTAAGAACTCATTGTTTAAAATCATTATTTTAACATCTACGCCTGTTTGCATTATAGTGCCTAGTTCTTGAATGGTCATTTGTACACCACCATCTCCTATCACTGCTATAACTGTTCTATCAAGTGCACCAAACTTTGCACCAATAGCTGCAGGTAAAGCAAATCCCATAGTGCCGAGTCCTCCCGATGTTACATTCGATCTTGTTTCATTAAACTTAGCGTATCTGCAAGCCACCATTTGATGTTGACCTACATCCGTTACCACCACTGCATTTCCTTTAGTGGTTTCATTTACAATACGTATCACTTCACCCATGGTCATTTCTTCAGTGCTTGGATAAATTTCCTCTTTGATACATTGATCATATTCTTTTTGCGTATAGTCTGCAAAAACTTTTAACCATTCTGATCTATCTTTTTCTTGAATACCTAAAGTAAGTAGTGGAAGTGTTTCTTTACAATCACCCCAAACACCTACATCGGCTTTTACATTTTTATCTATCTCAGATGGGTCAATATCTAAATGTATCACTTTCGCTTGCTTTGCGTACTTATCTAATCTTCCCGTAACACGGTCATCGAATCGCATACCTACTGCAATAAGTACATCACACTCATTCGTTAATACATTCGGGCCATAATTTCCATGCATACCTAACATGCCCACATTCTGTGGATGATCGGTAGGAAGTGCGCTCAAACCCAAGATGGTCCAGGCTGCTGGCATACCCGACTTTTCTATAAACTTTTTAAATTCTTTTTCTGCCTTACCTAAAATAACTCCTTGTCCAAAAATGACTAAAGGTTTTTTAGCATTATTAATTAAGGCCACTGCTTCGTCAATAAAGTTTTTACGAATGACTGGCTTTGGTCTATAACTTCTTATATGATTACAAGGCGTATAACCTTCATAATCGAAAGATTGTATTTGTGCATTCTTCGTAATATCTATGAGTACTGGACCAGGTCTTCCACTTCTTGCTAAATAAAATGCCTTGGCTAATATGCCCGGAATTTCTGTGGCATCGGTCACTTGATAATTCCATTTAGTAACCGGCATAGTAATATTAATAATATCTGTTTCTTGAAAAGCGTCGGTTCCTAATAAATGTGCGAAAACTTGTCCTGTGATACAAACAAGTGGCGTGCTATCAATCATGGCATCGGCTAAACCTGTCACTAAGTTGGTTGCACCTGGTCCGCTAGTAGCAAATACCACACCTGCTTTTCCTGAGGTACGCGCATAGCCTTGTCCAGCATGTATTCCACCTTGTTCATGTCTTACTAAAATATGTTTTAGTTTATCGTTGTAATCATAGAGTGCATCATAGATAGGCATAATAGCACCACCTGGATAACCAAATATTGTTTCGGCTCCCTCTGCAATACAAGCTTCTAAAACTGCTTGCGCTCCTGTTAATTTTTTAGTTGCCATAGTCTTTTTTTTATAACTGATCGGTCACACAACCTTCACTTGCGTCTTTTACTAATTGTGCATATTTCCATAAAACACCATTGGTTGCTTTTAAAGCGGGCTGCACATAGGCAGCTCTTCTTTTTGCAATAGTGGCTTCATCTACTTTCAATGTCATTTTACGATTAGGTACATTTAATTCAATCATATCATTGTCTTCTACTAGTCCAATCAGTCCTCCTTTATAAGACTCGGGTGTAATATGTCCTACCACAAAACCATGCGTGCCTCCACTAAAACGTCCGTCGGTAATAAGTGCTACCGACTTACCTAAACCCGCGCCAATAATGGCGGAAGTGGGTTTCAACATTTCAGGCATACCAGGAGCTCCTACAGGTCCTACATTTTTTATAACGACAACATCACCCTTTTTTATTTTTCCTGAATTGATACCTTCTATCAAAGATTGTTCTCCATCAAATACACGCGCTGGTCCTTCAAATACATCTCCTTCTTTTCCAGAAATTTTTGCAACACTTCCACCCGTTGCTAAATTGCCATACAATATTTGTAAATGTCCTGTTGCTTTAATAGGACTTTCTTTGGGATGAATAATATCTTGCTTCTTAAAATCTAAATCGGGTGCGGCTGCTAAATTTTCTGCCATGGTTTTTCCAGTAACTGTTAAACAGTCTCCATGTATCCAACCCTGTGCTAACATATATTTCATCACAGCAGGCACACCACCATACTGATGTAAGTCTTGCATTAAATATTTACCCGATGGTTTAAAATCGGCAAGTACTGGAATTTTATCGCTAATGGCTTGAAAGTCGTCTTGCGTAAAAGATACGCCCACACTTTTCGCCATGGCAATCATATGCAGTACTGCATTGGTGCTTCCGCCTAATACCATAATCACCGCTACTGCATTTTCAAATGCTTTGCGTGTCATAATATCACGAGGTTTTATATCGCGCTCTAATAATAAACGAATGGCCTTGCCTGCATCCTTACATTCT
>JBEGKS010000057.1:0-6938 GCA_041183945.1 Bacteroidota bacterium
TTTTGATAATTTCCCTACTGTGACTATTCGCGATATGGTGAAGGCGCATATTTTATTAAGAACACATTTAGGTATTGAATCAATTGATTTATTATTAGGTGGAAGTATGGGAGGTTATCAAGCATTAGAATGGGCTATTTACGAACCCAATGTTATTAAAAAAATGTTCCTGATTGCAACCTCTCCTTCTGAAAGTGCTTGGGGTGTGGCTGTACATACTGCACAACGTTTAGCTATTGAAGCCGATTGTACTTGGAAAGAGCCCACTCCCAATGCTGGCGCTAAAGGATTGAAAGCCGCAAGAGCCATTGGAATGTTAACTTATCGCAATTATGGAATCTATCAAGAGAAACAAACCGACGAGGATCCTGAAAAAATAGATAATTTCAAAGCCTCTTCTTATATTAATTACCAAGGCGATAAATTAGTAAGCAGGTTTAATGCTTATAGTTATTGGTTATTAACTAAGTCAATGGATAGTCATCACTTAGCGCGAAAAAGAGGTGGAGATTTAATTAAAACTTTAGGTACTATAAAAACACCCACTTTTATAATGGGTGTTAATAGCGATATCTTATGTCCTTTAGATGAACAACGTTTTATGGAACAACATATGCCGAATGCCACTTTAGTAGCTATTGATTCAGTATATGGCCATGATGGATTTATAATTGAATCTGTTCAAATCACCGCCCATTTAAAGGCTTGGTTAGCAAAGCAAGCTTAATTAACTTTATAAAAAGAAAGTAATGAAATTTTTAAGACAAATTGGGGAGTACTTATTTATAGTAAAGCGTGATCCGAATCAAGAAAGAACAGGTATGATGAAGGCTATGCATGGCATGAACCGCTTATCCTTATTAATGTTTATAGTATCATTGTTAGTGATGCTATTTAAATTTCTAATCATTCCTTTTTTTAGAAAATAAGTAAAGCTTTCTTAAATGGCTAATTAAAGCTGGCTAACCAGCTAATTAGACTAGCTTATTTTTTTTTTGAATGGTCTCCATGATAATCTCAGCAGCGACATCGGTAGCCTTCTCGCCGGTCATGAGTATTTCTTTTAAACTAGCATAATCGGCGCTTATTTGATTTTGCGTTTTGCTATGCTCTAACAACTTTGTTAATTCCAATACTAAATTATTTGTATTTAATTCGTCTTGAATTAATTCTTTCACCACTTCTTTTTCCATGATTAAATTCACTAGCGCGATAAATTTAATTTTCACAAAAAATTTCGCAAGTGCGTAAGTAATAGGACTTCCTTTATAACATACCACCTGAGGTACATTTAATAAAGCGGTCTCTAAAGTAGCCGTGCCACTAGTAACCAGAGCTGCCTTACTATGTTGTAATAATGCATAAGTACTTGCTTTTACAACATGTACATTTAGTTGAGGGCTAATTAAACTATTAAACCATTCGTCATTTAAACCTGGTGCTTGAGCTACTACAAATTGATAAGCTGGAAAATGAATAGCCACGCTTAACATAATGGGCAGTTTCTTTTCTATTTCTTGCTTTCTGCTGCCTGGTAAAAGTGCTATAATATTTTGACCTTGCAAACTAGGCAAGGGGTGTGCTAAATTATTTTGAGCTGCTATGACTTCCATTAAAGGATGTCCCACATAATCTACTTCCCAATCCCATCTATCTTTAAAATATTTTTTCTCAAAAGGAAGAATGCATAATAATCTGTCAATGCTTGCACGCATGGCGGGCACTCTATTTTCTTTCCAAGCCCAAACTTGTGGTGCAATAAAGTAAACTACTTTTATTTTTTCTTGTTTGGCCCATTTAGCTATTCTTAAATTAAAGCCTGGGTAATCAATACAAATAAGTATATCGGGCGCAAAGGCTTTAATATCTTTTTTACAAAAACGAATATTATTTAAAATAGTAGAAAGGTTTGAAACCACTTCCGCAAAGCCCATATAGGCTAGGTCTCTGTAATGTTTGACTAATTCGCCACCAGCTGCTTGCATGAGTTCGCCACCCCAGCATTTAATTTCAGCTTGCTGATCCATTGACTTAATTGATTTAATTAAGTTGGCTCCGTGTAAGTCTCCACTGGCTTCTCCAGCAATGATATAATATTTCATTTATAAAAACCATTTACACGCAATGGCAATGATTGCGTAAATACAAGTCGTAAAAAATATTCCTTTAGCCGTTTTGTCTTTTTGCTTTTGAAAAAAATAAGTAAGTACCACGCCATTTATAAGTAAAGAGATACTTATCATAGCAGAGAGTATCGATTTTTGTTGATTCAATAGTTCTAAGAATTCTTGAACCGTAAATAAACTAAACCTGTATTCATAGAATCCGAAGAAACCTAGAAAGGGCATGAGTAAACCTATCAATACTCCTACAATATAATTATCTGTGCGCATCATTTTAAAGTATATTCAGTTGAAATTACCATTTCCATTTTTTAGAAAGCTTTTCTTTAATCACATGATTAGTCAAATCAAATTGAACAGGTACCACACTCACATAATTATTTTTCAAAGCCCATACATCGGTGTCTTTTGATTTATCAAAATTCACAAACTCACCTGTTAGCCAATAATATTTTTTTCCATGGGGGTCGGTTCTTTCTACAAACTTCTCATCATATTTAGCATAAGACTGTTTGCAAATTTTAATTCCTTTGATCAAGCTAGTAGCCACTTTAGGAATATTTACATTTAAACATAAATGCTTATCTAAGTTTTTATCGGCTAGTAATTTTTGGACAATGATACGCGCATAATGTTTGGCTGCCGTAAAATCGGCCTCAATACTTAAGTCTAAAAGACTAAAGCCAATGCTTGGAATACTTTCAATAGAAGCTTCCAAAGCTGCAGACATAGTGCCTGAATAAATTACATTGATAGAGTGGTTGGCTCCATGATTAATACCACTTAAGCAAATAGTAGGCTTATGATGTAATACTTTATCTACTGCTAATTTTACGCAGTCCACTGGGGTGCCGCTACAAGTATAGGCTTCTACGCCGTCAACAATATGTGCTTTTTGTAATCTTAAATGATGCCCAAGGGTAATGGCATGTCCCATTCCACTTTGAGGTTTATCGGGGGCCACCACAATCACCTTTCCTAGGTCCTTTACGGCCTCTACAAGGGCCTTAATACCAGGGGCGCTAATACTGTCGTCATTGGTAATTAAGATAACCGGTTTCTCTGTTTTCGTCTTTGCCATACTGCAAGTTACCAAGATAGGTACTTGAAACAAAATAAAGAAAATGCTAAAAATATTTGGTAATACTAAATAAATTAGTAAATTGCACTAAAATAATTAGTTATGTCATACGCAGGAAAGAATTTAAAATACATCAGAAAGCAGCGCGAATGGACACAAGAAGAAATGGCCAATCAGCTTCAAATTAAGCGTTCTTTAGTAGGCGCCTATGAAGAAGAGCGCGCGGAGCCAAGGCTCGAAGTAATGGAGTCTATATGCGCTTTATTCTCCATTAATTTGGAGCAGTTCTTATTCCAAGACTTATCCCAAACGGGGGCTATGGATGGGGACGCTGAAGGCAGTTCAGGCAATAGTTATTTAGAGCGCAGACGCGCCCTTAAGTCCGATAAATCGAATTCATTAGCACCTATCGTTCCCTTTGTTCCTGTAAAGGCAGCAGCGGGCTATTTAGCAGGCTACGCCGACCCAGAATTCTTAGACGAGTTGAATACTTTCACTTTACCTATGTTGGCACCAGGCGACTACCGTGCCTTTGAAATTATAGGAGATAGTATGTTACCCACCCCAAGTGGTAGTGTTATTGTGGGTGAGAAGGTAGGTAGCTTTAAAGAGGTAAAAAACAGCAATACATACATCGTTGTATCCAATTCAGATGGGGTAGTTTATAAGCGTATAATCACCAACGACGACAGACCCAATGACGGAAATGGAGATAGGCTTACTTTGTTGAGTGACAATCCATTATACGAGCCATATCAAGTAAATGCCACCGATATTGTGGAGATATGGAAAGCAGTCTATATCATACATAAAGCCGGTGCTCAGCCTATGTGGAATGTGGACCAATTAGCTGGAGTAGTCAATAATTTGCAAGATCAAATAACAAGCTTAAAGAAAAAGTTGAATTAGTCTTTGTAAATTATTGTAAATTAATAAATTAATTTAAAATAAATTTAAACTAATTTATTCCCATTCAATAGTAGCAGGGGGTTTAGAGCTTATATCGTATACAACTCTATTAATACCTCTTACTTCATTAATTATGGCGTTACTTACATGGGCTAAAAACTCATATGGTAAGTGTGCCCAGTCGGCGGTCATGCCATCCACCGAGGTAACTGCTCTTAGGGCTATAGTAAATTCATAAGTTCTTTCGTCTCCCATTACACCCACACTTTTTACAGGTAGTAAAATGGTACCAGCCTGCCATACTTTTGAGTATAAATCAAACTCCTTTAAGGCGTTCATATAGACATGGTCGGCTGCTTGAAGTAGGGCCACTTTTTCTCTTGTGATATCTCCCAACATTCTAATGGCAAGTCCTGGCCCTGGGAAAGGGTGCCTATTAATTAAGTCGGCTGGAATACCTAACTCAAGACCTACTTTTCTTACTTCGTCTTTGAATAAATACCTAAGGGGCTCCACTAATTTAAGGTGCATAGTGTCGGGTAAGCCGCCCACATTATGGTGAGATTTAATTGTTTGAGAAGGTCCATGTACACTTACGCTTTCAATTACGTCCGGGTAAATTGTTCCTTGACCTAAAAACTTGGCTTCCAATACTTTAGAAGCCTCTACTTGAAATACATCTATAAATAGTTTTCCTATAATTTTTCGCTTCTCTTCAGGCTCAGACTTACCGGCAAGGGCATCGTAGAACATATCCTTAGCATCAATACCCGTTACATTTAAACCAAGGGTCTTATAGATGTCTAAAACGTCTTGAAATTCATTTTTACGCAGTACGCCATTGTCTACAAAGATGCCGTGTAATCGGTTCCCAATGGCTCTATGAATTAGGGTAGCGGCTACAGTACTATCCACCCCTCCGCTTAAGGCCATAATTACATGACTATCTCCAATCTGTGCTTTAAGTTTATCAACTGTTTCTTGCACAAAAGAAGAAGGTGTCCAGTTTTGCTGGCAACCGCAAATACCTACCAAGAAGTTCTGAATCATTTTCTTGCCCTCAGTAGAGTGGTATACTTCAGGGTGAAATTGAAAGCCGTGAAGGCTGTTGCCGTTGTCCTGTTTTTTTCTAAAAGCTGCTACAGGAATGCTATCTGTATCAGCTAAGAGTTCAAAATTGGCAGGCAGTTGGGTAATAGAATCGCTGTGGCTCATCCAGACCTGACTGTTACTAGTAATTCCTTTGAATATAATATCCTCTTTTTGAATACGTAATTGAGCACGACCGTATTCTCTTTTATTTGATTTCTCCACCTTACCTCCAAAATTCTTGGCGCTTAATTGTGCCCCATAACAAACAGTTAAAACCGGCAGTTTGGCAAGGATCGCTTCAATATCTACATTGGGTGCATCCGCTTCGTTTACACTAGCAGGGGAACCACTTAAAATGACACCTTTTAGCGTACTATCGAATTCAATACTAGTATTAAAGGGCTTGATCTCGCAATACACATTCGCTTCTCTTACAGCACGCGCTATAAGCTGTGTATACTGGCTTCCGAAGTCTAGGATGAGTATTTTTTCAGTCATGTGGCGAAGATACATAAAAAAAATCCCGCTCCGATTACTCGGGGCGGGATGGGTATAATAGCTTTATAACTTAGTTAAGTTAATGTCTAGTTTATTTACTTAAGCTTTTGCTTTAGTTGCAGTTGCTTTAGCAGGAGCTGCTTTAACAGCTGTATGCTTTGCTAATTTGCTTTTTAAATTAGCCGCTTTGTTTTTGTGGATAATTCCACGTTTAGCTAATTTATCAATTTGAGACATGATATTAGGTAACTTCTCGTCGTAAACTTTTTGGTCTTCTACGATTTTTAATTCACGAATAGCGTTACGGGTAGTTTTACCATAATAACGGTTTCTATCGCGACGTTTAGTTGCTTGTCTAATATCTTTTTTGGTAGCCGAATGATTTGCCATGTACTATTTAATTTTCAGGAGGGCAAAGGTAAGGTACTTAAACAAATAATTAAAATTAAAATCGAAAAAAAAGCGATTTCTATTTAAGTTATTGATTATCAGTATATTATATATAATTTACGATCTAGGCATTTTGCCTTCATTCCTTTGTTCTTTTGAGGGCTTAATTAACACATTTAAACGGATATTTGCATTACCAAAAACAACCCGCCCTCCCTACAAATGACAATTGATAAATACCATAACTCACATCAGAACGTTGCCGATAAATTAGTGAGAGAATACGAGGGGCCCACACCCTTTGCTTTATATTTAAAAACTTATTTTGCTGCCAATAAAAAACATGGAAGTAAGGATCGTAAAAGCATTAGTGCCATATGTTATGAGTATTTTAGAAAATTAAGTGCGGCCTTTCCATTACAAAATTTTATTTCTACTGCTATAGATATTCCAAAATTTATAGATGCTCATTTAGAACAACCTTTATTATTTATTCGTGCAAGACCAGGTAAAAAAGAATTGGTAAAAGCGAGTTTAGAAAAAGCAGGACTTTTTTTTGAGTCTTTGGGTGAAATGTCATTTGCATTGCCTAATACTAGTTCGCTTCAAAACATTATGCTACTGAATAAAGAGGCAGTCATTCAAGATATTAATTCGCAAGCACTCGCTTCTTTGTTAAAATTAATTCCTGCTACCGAAAAACCCATGGCAGTTTGGGATCCTTGTGCAGCGAGTGGAGGTAAATCTATTTTAATAAAAGATACCATGCCCAATGTGCAATTGCATGTATCTGATATTAGAGAAAATATTTTATTTAATTGTGAGAAGCGTTTAAAAGAAGCAGG
>JBEGKS010000058.1:0-6874 GCA_041183945.1 Bacteroidota bacterium
GAGTATTCTATTTCCCTTGAAACCCTTAAATAGTAAGGTTTTCGTGCAAAATCAAGCAATTCGTTAGTATAATGTATTCTATGAAAAACATATGAAAGCCTTGTTGGCATTGAGTTTCATTGATAATGGGCTGAAATATAAGCCTGCCTTGAGTTTCGGCTATTTAATCTATCCACATTCAATTCACAATTTGCATTTCGGTGCAAAAATAGTAGCATTTTTCACCCCAGGTGACTTGTACTTCCTGTAAATGGGTGGAAGCGTGTAATTGTTGGTACGACTGCCATAGCTCGATGTTGTCACAATAAAGTTGCAAAGTATAAGTAGGCGATTGGTCGGCTTGCACTTCAATTTGATATAATTTATGATCACTAAAACTTTGACTTCTTAAAATTTCTGGAATAAAATTATTTTTCATCCATTCCAACCATTGAAATTCCAAAGCAGGATCTATTTGAAAACTAATATTATAAACCTTCATGTACAATTATTTTATATTTTACTTTAATTCTAATACGATAGGGCAGTGATCACTATGTTTCACCATCGGTAAGATGGTAGCGGCTTTGATGGAACTTGCTAAAGCTTCTGTGGTGCATAAATAATCAATGCGCCATCCTTTATTTTGGAGTCTCACACTAGGAAATCTTTGTGTCCACCAGGAATAACCACCTGTGGTGGTTGGATTTATTTTTCTATAACTATCTACCCATCCATTTGCTAAAAATGAATCCATCCATGCCCTTTCCTCAGGTAAAAAACCAGAAGATTTTTTATTGCCTTTGGGATCATGAATATCTATTTCTTGGTGCGCAATATTATAGTCTCCTGCAAGAATAATTTTAGAACGTTTCTTTTGAAGCTTTTTTATATAGCTTTCAAATTCCTTCAACCACTGGTATTTATAGGTCTGTCTTTCATCGCCACTACTACCAGAGGGGAAATAGGCATTTACAATAGTAATGTCCCCTATATCTACTCTAATCACCCTGCCCTCAAAATCGCTCAGCTCAAATCCATTACCAGTTTGCACTAAATCGGGTTTGATTTTACTAAAAACGGCTACCCCACTATAGCCTTTTTTTTGAGCGGAAAACCAGCAAACATGATAGCCAAGTTGGGTGAATAAAGAAAGGTCAATATCGTCTTGAGTAGCCTTGGTTTCTTGCACGCAAAAAATATCTACGGGGTATTCGGTGAGCCATTCAATGAGCCCTTTTTTAATAGCGGCCCTAATTCCATTGACATTATAACTTACAATACGCATCTACTATTTTGTTTAGCTAGTTTGTTTTATCCAGGTTGTTGAAAAATTTCTGCATAGGCAATAAGTAATAATAAATTTTCTAATGCAGGCAGGGCAGTTCTTTTTTCTACCATTTGTATAGGTTTTTTATTTCCACTAATGGCCATTACTATTTTTTTATCGATAAGTACGGTCGTAATATTATTTTCATAATTCAGTTGAATGACAAATTCATGCTGCATTGCACTACCGCTTATAACTCTTGAATGTTTGATGGGCTGTTTTGCAAATAAAGTACCTAGGTTGGACATATGGCTAGAATCGTATCCATTGTACACTATATCAGGGTAATAAAATTTGTTTTCTTCTTTCACAAAATCATTCACTGTAAAATAACCAATACTGTCTTTATCTTGAAAAATACGGTGTGTAGCTTCGGATAAAAATTGAATTGCTAACTTGGGGTTATTATCATTGAATACCGGCTCTACATTAAATTCAATATAGGAATCTAAAGAATAATCGATATTATTTTTAATATCTCTTAAGGGCTGCATGACCTGATAGTATTCATTTTTGCTAAATACTGGTCTCGTTTTTCTAATAATTTCTACAATGTCTTTGTAGGGATTGTTTTCAGATTTATCCTTGTTGTTTATCTTTTTCAAAACAGCTGGAGGCATTCTTAATGCATGTAGTCCTGCATTGTCTACAAAAGAAATAAACTTCTTACTTGTATCAAATAAGACTCTAGGCATATTGTGTACAAAGGGCATCCAATAATTATCAGTAGCGTAGGCTGCTGGAATTTTGACATCTATAAAATCTATATCATCTCCCTCCGTGTCCAAATAGTTCATGGCCTTTGTAATGGCATTATACATTAGATTGGGCATACTAGCAGAAGATCTTATGGTATAACCTATTCCCAAGGATTCAATAGGGGTAAAGCCCAGCATAATTGTTTTTTGAAAAACACGCTCTTGCTTTAGATTAAATATTGAACAGGCAATAAACCAAACGGAATGAATGCTGTCTTTTTTTTCTTTAGATAATTTGACTAAATCATTCTGGTATGCAAATTGTGGGTCCATTTCATATATTTCTATATAGGCATGATAAGGAACCTGCATACTATTAGACCAATCTATTTTTATTTTACCCGCCTGTGTTAGCTTAGTGAGTGATTTTGTAGTAGTAGTGTAGTTTTTATCTCTTTGCATTTTTAAAGTGACAAAAAGACTCGTATCTAAAGTTTCTAAAATAGGATTGATGTTCGCTGGAATTTGCCAATAACTAGCCGTTGGGTTTAAATAAGAGTAGGCTTGTATTTGTTCCACTACAACTAGTGGCATTGATGTATTTTGAGACCATCCTTGGTAGGAGCATAGTAATGAAAAAACTAGAAATGGAATGGCAATCAAGGGCTTCATAAGTCGTATCAAATGTTATGTCAAATTTAGCTTATTTAAAGTACTATGCTTCAATATTTATTCTAACTTCAATAATAGAATTTGTTAAAAATTCGAAGAACTTATGAATTCAACAGAAAAGCAAAGAATTATTCCGGCCTTTAAGCAGTATGACTTAGAGGGGCCCAAGCCTAGGGTAAATGAATTTTTATTTGCCCTTCAAATTTTCATACAATTTATTAAAGGGTTCAGAACCCTACATTTTGTCGGCCCTAGTGTGACCGTTTTTGGTTCTGCACGATTTGATGAAAATCATGTTTACTATAAAATGGCTAGAGAAATAGGAAAAAAAATTGCCGAACTAGGTTTTACCACCATGACAGGTGGGGGTCCTGGTATTATGGAAGCGGCCAATAGAGGCGCTTTTGAAAATGGAGGTACTTCTGTTGGATGTAATATTAAATTGCCTTTCGAACAAGCACCAAATCCCTACACACAAACTTCCATAACCTTTAGTTACTTCTTTATTAGAAAAGTGTTGTTGGTAAAATATTCCTATGCTTTTATTATAATGCCAGGAGGCTTTGGTACGCAGGATGAATTTTTTGAAACCTTAACCTTAGCACAAACCAAGGTCATCAACGATTTTCCTATTGTAGTCATGGGCAAAGAATACTATGAACCTTTTCATCATTGGATGGATCACATGATTGCAGAAGGCACTATTGCCGAGGGAGATAAAAAATTTATGTTATTCACCGATAGCGTGGACGAAGCCATGGAACATATAAGTAAATATGTACACAAGAATTACAAAGTGAAACCACGCAAACGTTTATGGTGGTTGTTTGAAAAAATTTAAGAAATAAAGTATAGTTCTTTAAAGTATCATTAGTCAATCACTGGTTGTAACCATCTAGTGATATACTCTAAAGGTTTATCCTTTCTTTTGGTATAATCTAATACTTGGTCCTGACTAATTTTACCTAATCCAAAATATTGACTTTGTGGATTTGCAAAATACCATCCACAAACACTGGAAGCTGGATACATGGCTAAACTTTCAGTTAAACTAATGCCTGTATTTTTTTCAGCGTCTAATAAATTAAACAAGGTATACTTTTCAGTATGGTCCGGACAAGCAGGATAACCAGGTGCAGGACGAATGCCCACATACTGCTCACTTATTAAAGATTCATTATTTAAAGTTTCATCTGCAGCATAACCCCAATATTCTTTTCTAGTTTTAGCATGTAAATATTCTGCAAAGGCTTCTGCGAGTCTGTCTGCAAGTGCTTGTAAAATAATTTTATTATAGTCGTCTAAGTTCTCTTCAAATTTTTTGATATGTTTTTCAATACCATGAATAGTGACTGCAAAGGCGCCAATAAAATCTTTTTTATTTTCAGTAGCTGGGCAAATAAAATCGGCTAAAGAATAATTCGGTTGACCTACTGTTTTTTTAGCTTGTTGTCTTAAAAAGTGTAAGGATAGTTTTTCTTGACCATTTTCAACAAGTACATCATCGTTATGGGAACTAGCTGGCCAGAAACCCACAGCACCTTTGGCGCTTAGCCATTTCTCTTCAATAATTTGAGTTAAAAGTTTTTGTGCGTCAGCATATAATTTGGTAGCGACTTCACCTACTACCTTATCTGTTAAAATAGCAGGGAAATTTCCATGCAATTCCCATGCAATGAAAAAGGGTTTCCAATCGATATAGTCTACGAGTACCGATAAGTCGGTGATCTCAATGGCTTTGTTACCTGTAAAACTAGGAGCTACCACTTTAAAGTTTTCCCAATCAATCACTGCTTTGTTTTGTAAAGCATCTGCATAGCTTAGTGATTGCTTAGTTGTTTTTTTATTATCAAAATCGGACTTTAAACCTGCATAGGCTTTTTCTAATTCTAATAAGAAAGGCGCTTTTTGTTCTTTACTCAATAAAGAACCAGCCACCGTTACACTTCTTGAAGCGTCTAATACATGTATCACACCATCTCCATATTCAGGTGCAATTTTTACAGCCGTATGCATACGAGAGGTAGTAGCACCACCAATCATAAGTGGAATAGTCATGCCTCTTCGTTTCATTTCTTTAGCGATATACACCATCTCATCTAATGAAGGTGTAATTAAACCACTTAGTCCAATAATATCTACCTCTTGCTTTTGTGCTTCTGCTAAAATTTTATCGGCAGGCACCATTACGCCTAAATCAATAATTTCATATCCATTACAGCCAAGTACCACGCCCACAATATTTTTTCCAATATCATGCACATCGCCTTTCACGGTGGCCAGTAATATTTTAGCAGGTCCCTTGCTTGCGCCATTGGGGTTAATGGAAGCTAATTTTTTTCTTTCTTTCTCTGCTTCAATGTAAGGCGTTAAAACGGCCACACTTTTTTTCATTACCCTTGCACTTTTTACCACCTGTGGTAAAAACATTTTACCTGATCCAAATAAATCACCCACTTGGTTCATGCCCGCCATTAGTGGTCCTTCAATCACTTCTAATGGTTCACTGTATTGTAATCTTGCTTCTTCTGTATCTGCATCAATAAAATCGGTAATACCATTAATTAAAGAATGCGCTAATCTTTCTTCCACCGTACCTTCTCTCCAAGCGGCGCTTTTTACTTCTACTTTTCCTTTGGCTTTAACCGTATCGGCGTATTGAATTAAAGCTTCTGTAGCTTCGTTGTTATCGTTGTTTCTATTTAAAATTACATCCTCACATAAATTTCTTAAGGTAGGTTCAATTTCATCATATACTTCCAATTGACCTGCGTTCACAATACCCATATCCATACCCGCTTTCACGGCATGAAATAAGAATACTGCATGAATGGCTTCACGCACTGCATCGTTTCCTCTAAAAGAAAAAGAAACGTTGGAAACACCACCACTTACTTTAGCAAGTGGCATTTGTTGTTTAATAACGCGGGTAGCTTCAATAAAATCGACTGCATAATTATTATGCTCTTCAATACCTGTGGCTACTGCAAAAATATTGGGATCGAAAATAATATCTTGAGGATCGAATCCCACTTGTTCTACTAATATTTTATACGCACGCGCACAAATTTCTATTTTACGGTCCTTGGTATCGGCCTGTCCTACTTCATCAAAAGCCATTACAATGACTGCCGCACCAAATGCTTTACAAATATGTGCTTGTTCAATAAACTTGGCTTCTCCTTCCTTCATGGAAATAGAGTTCACAATACATTTTCCTTGCACACATTTTAAACCCGCTTCAATAATTTCAAACTTAGAACTATCAATCATGATAGGTATCTTGGCAATATCGGGTTCACTTTGTACTAAGTTTAAAAAAGTAGTCATGGCTTTCACACCTTCTAGTAAGGCGTCGTCCATGTTCACGTCAATAATTTGTGCACCACTTTCTACTTGTTGTCTTGCAACAGACAAAGCTTCTTCATATTGGTTCTCGCGAATAAGTCTTGCAAATTTTTTAGATCCCGTTACATTGGTTCTTTCCCCTACGTTCACGAAATTAGTTTCAGGACGAATAATTAAAGGTTCTAATCCTGCTAATCTTAAATAAGGTTTAATATGTATTATTTCTTCACTCATAATTTAAATAGTTGGGTCTAGAATAGGAAGTGAACGGGGTGTAATATTTTTTACATTGTCTGCCATATGTTTGATATGGTCTGGGGTAGTACCGCAACAGCCACCAACAATATTTACAAATTTATTGTTAGCCCACTCTTCAATAAAATGTGCTGTTTGATGGGGTTCTTCATCATATTCTCCCATGGCATTCGGCAGTCCTGCATTGGGATAAGCCGATGTATAACAAGATGCGATTTGAGAAAGCTCTTCAATATGACTTCTCATTTCTTGTGCGCCTAAAGCACAGTTTAAACCTACACTTAAAGGTTTGGCATGTGCAATAGAAGTATAGAAGGCCGATAAGGTTTGACCACTTAAGGTTCTGCCCGATGCATCGGTGATGGTTCCACTTATCATCATAGGTAATTCAGGTTTACCTTCTTTTCTAAAATATTCTTTCACTGCGAATATGGCGGCCTTCGCATTTAAAGTATCAAAAATGGTTTCAATTAAAATCACATCTACGCCTCCTTCCACTAGTCCCTTAATTTGTTCTGTATAAGCTGTTACTACTTCATCAAATGTAACGGCGCGAAAACCAGGATTGTTTACATCGGGAGATAAGCTTAAA
>JBEGKS010000059.1:0-9861 GCA_041183945.1 Bacteroidota bacterium
TAGCTAAATTCTTCGGTAATATTCCTTATATCGATGAGTCTATTACTTATGCGGCTAATAACTTTTTAGTACCAAACGGTGGTAAAGATGCTGCTTTAGCTAAAATTGAAGCAGATTTGGCTTTTGCTTATGCAAACTTACCTGAAGCAATGTCTTCAGTAGGTCGCGCTAACAAATGGGCTGCTGGTGCTTACTTAGGTAAAATTTATATGTTCGAAAAGAAGTTTGCTGAAGCTAAAACTGTATTAACTGCAGTAATTACTAGCGGTAAAACTCCATTAGGTGTTAAATATGCATTATTACCAAAATTTGGTGATGTGTTTGATCCAGCTAAAAAGAACGGTTCTGAGCATGTGTTCTCTGTACAAATGACTGTTAATGACGGTACAGGTGCAGCTAACGCTAACGCTGGTGACGCCTTAAACTTCCCTTATGGTGGAGAGACAGGATGTTGCGGATTCTTCCAACCTTCTTTCACTTTAGCTAATATTTTCAAAGTAGATGCTAATGGATTGCCTATGTTAAACGATGAGTTTTTCACAAACCCATTGAAAAATGACCAAGGTATTTCTGCTGATAAGCCTTTCAGCCCAGATAACACTACTCCATTAGATCCTCGTATCGACTGGACAGTAGGTCGTCGTGGTGTTCCTTACTTAGATTGGGGTATTATGCCAGGTTCTACTTGGGTAAGAGACCAAGGTACAGCTGGACCATACGAGCCATTAAAGCACTTATTTAGAAAATCTCAAGTTGGTATCTTTACCGATGGTTCTTCTTGGACTAACGGTTTCACTGCCAATAACTATCCTTTATTACGTTTTGCTGATGTGCTTTTATTAGCTGCTGAAGCAGAAGTAGAAACAGGTGGTTTAGAGAAAGCTAGAGAATATGTAAACCTTGTTCGTGCTCGTGCTTCAAATCCTGCTGGATTTGTAGGACCAACCAACAATGCTGGTTTAGTATCTCCAACTAACTACCAAATTAAAACTTACACTGCAGCTTGGACTGATGCTGCTGTTGCAAGAAAAGCTGTTCGTTTTGAGCGCAGATTAGAATTAGCTATGGAAGGACACCGTTTCTCTGACCTTACTCGTTGGGGACAAGGTGTAACCGAGTTAAACACTTATGCGGTTAAAGAAGCTGAGTTAGGTTATGGTCAAATTAAAGGTGCAACTTACAAAGCTGGAAAGTCTGAGTACTTACCTATTCCTCAAACACAAATTGACAAATCTGTGAAAGACGGAAAATCGGTTTTAACTCAAAACCCTGGTTACTAATTGAACTAACTTAATAAGTTACTCATATAAGAGTCCCGCCCGAGCAATCGGAGCGGGACTCTTTTTTTGCCCATACCCACTCAAAAACGAATTCTTTAGTATCTTTATTTGCCTATAAAAAACCAATATTTACGAGGGTATTTAACCTAATTTAAAATTTAATTTAATGTTGCGAAGGAATTATTTTTTTGCTCTTTGTCTATTTGCATTAAGTGCTTGCTCTATAAAAAAACCTCTTTTTGAATTAGTAAAATCCGATAATTCGGGAGTGCATTTTAACAATGAAATTATCGAGAACGATTCACTGAATGTATTGGATATTTCTAATATTTATAATGGGGGTGGTGTAGGTGTAGGTGATTTTAATAAAGATGGCTTATCCGATATTTATTTTACAGGTAATAAAGTGTCCAATAAATTATACCTCAATAAAGGGGATATGCAGTTTAATGATATCACTGTGAAGGCGGGTGTCACAGGGGAAGGCAGATGGAGCAGGGGTGTGTCTGTGGTGGATATAAATAACGATGGCTGGCCCGATATTTATGTATGCGTTACTTTAGACAAAGACGCAAACAAGCGAAAAAACCTCTTGTATATTAATAAGGGCCTTGATAAAACAGGGGTGCCTCAATTTAAAGAAGAAGCGGCTGCTTATGGACTTGCCGATACTTCTTTTTCCACCATGGCTAGTTTTTTTGATTATGATAAAGACGGAGACCTAGATATGTTTTTAGTGGTGAATGAAATTAAAGACCCGCATACGCCCAATGTATTTCATCCCAAGGACCAAGACCCTGCTTATTTTAGTGCGAGTAAATTATTTCAAAATAACTACGATTCTACATTAGATCATCCAGTGTATACCGATGTATCTGCCAAGGCAGGTATACTAAGAGAAGGCTATGGCCATAGTGTGGTAGTGACCGATATTAATAAAGATAGTTGGCCCGATATATTTGTAACCAATGATTATTTACCCAACGATTATTTATGGATAAATAACCATGACGGTACTTTCACCGACCAGTTGTCGGTTTATTTTAAACATAGTTCTGTGAATTCAATGGGGGTGGATGTAGCCGATATAAATAACGATGGCTTATTAGATTTTTGCACTTTGGATATGAATCCAAGAGACAACTACCGTAAAAAAATGATGATGAATCCCAATAGCTATCAAACTTTTCAGAATAGCGATTTGTATGGATACAATTATCAGTATGTAAGAAATACTTTGCAAATTAACCAAGGGCCTCGTGTGCATAAAAACGATTCTATTGGGGCACCCATTTTTAGTGAGATTGCCTTTTTATCCGGCATTGCTGAAACCGATTGGAGTTGGACCCCTTTGTTAGTAGACTTTGATAATGATGGCCACCGCGATTTAATTGTGACTAATGGTTTTCCTAAGGATGTGACCGATCATGACTTTATAACATTTCGTAATAAGGCTTATAGCTTTGCATCTAAAGAGCAACTATTAGTAGAAATTCCGGAAGTTAAAATTCATAATTATGCTTTTAAAAACAATGCCGATTTAACCTTCACAGATGTCTCAGCCGACTGGGGTTTAAAAATGCCTACATTTTCTAATGGTGCTGCCTATGCCGACTTAGACAATGATGGAGACTTAGATTTAATTGTAAATAATATTAACGACGAAGCTTCTATCTATCAAAATAAAGAGAGACAAATTAATAAAGAAACAAGCCATTTTTTACAAGTAGCTTTAGACGGATATGATATAAATAAAGAGGGCTTGGGCGCCTTTATAACCATTTTTTATGACAAGGGTCAAAAACAGGTTTGGGAAAACACACCCTATAGAGGTTATTTATCAACGGTTCAAAATATTGCACAATTTGGTTTAGGAAGTACAAGTATTGTATAATCCGAAAGTAGATGAAAAAATTATTATTCCTATTGATGAAGATAGTTACCCTCTAAAAAAAGAAAATACAGTTTTTGCTACTAATACTTTATTTAAAGAAATAACCGACTCCCTGCAAATTCATTACACACATGAGCAGGAAGATTTTGTTGATTTCAATATTCAAAAATTATTACCCCATAAATTTTCAGAATACGGCCCTGCCATTGCAGTGGGGGATATGAATGCGGATGGATTAGATGATATGATTTTAGGCGGTGCCAGTCATCATAGTGCTCAAATTTTACTTCAACAAACCAATGGAAGTTTTAAGCAGTCTTCTTTACTATCCAATATGAGTTATGCGGACAAAGCTAATAGTGACCAGGGCATATTATTATTAGATGCAGATGGCGATAGTGATTTAGATATTTATATTTCCAGTGGAGGGTATGAATACAAGACCAATGACAAAAATTATCAAGACCAATTATATATTAATAACGGGAAGGGTGCCTTTACTAAAGATTCTAGCGCCATTCCTTTGAATACCACGAGTAAGTTATGTGTAAGAGCAGTGGATTATGATAAAGATGGCGACCTAGATTTATTTGTATCTGGTAGAGTAGACCCTTGGAACTATCCTAGGCCTGTGTCAAGTTTTATTTATAGAAACGATAGTAAAGACGGCAAGGTTAAGTATACCGATGTAACCAAAACAGTAGCTAAAGATTTAAATAATATTGGTTTAGTCTGCGACGCCTTATTTACCGACTTTGATAATGACGGCTGGCCCGACTTAATACTTGCAGGAGAATGGATGCCCATAAGTTTTTTAAAAAATGAAAAGGGAGTATTTAAAAATATAACTACAACCACAGGTATTGATAAGCAAGTAGGTTTATGGAATACGCTTACTTCTGGCGATTTTGATAACGATGGCGATATGGATTATATAGTGGGTAATACGGGAAGAAATTCTTTTTATAGAGCCAGTGACACATATCCAATTTCTATTTACGCCAAAGATTTTGATAACAATGGAAGTTATGACGCCTTCCCTACATTATACTTACCCACTAGTCATATGGACGAAGTTAAAAAAGAATATCCTGCACAAACAAGAGACGATATTGTGAAGCAAATGATTGGTATGCGTTCTAAATTTCAGAACTATAAAACTTTTGCAACGGCGACCAAGGACCAATTACTTTCTAAAGAGCAGTTGGCTGCAGCCCAAGTGGTAAAAGCCAATAATTTAAGTTCTAGTTATATTCAAAATAAAGGTGGTGGAAAATTTGAAATGACTGCCCTTCCCATAGAAGCCCAGTTCTCTGTATTAAACGGTATGCAGGTAGATGATTATGATGGGGATGGCAATTTGGATATACTAATGAATGGCAACGATTATGGCACGGAAGTATCTGTAGGCAGATATGACGCTTTAAATGGGCTATTACTAAAAGGGAATAGCCAAGGTCAGTTTGCTCCATTAAGTATACTAGAGAGCGGTATATTCATTCCTGGCAATGGCAAGGCCTTGGTAAAACTTAGAGGTGCAAAAGGGGGCTATTTAGTAGCTGCTTCTCAAAACAGAGGGCCCTTAAAACTGTATATCTTAAAAAAGAAGACAAATATTTTCAATGTACAACCGGGTGATGCAACAGCCATTATTGAATATGCGAATGGTAAAAAAAGAAAAGAGGAGTTTTATTATGGTAATTCATTTCTGTCGCAATCGGCCCGTTTTATAAGCTATAATGAAAAAGTAAAACTGATAACAATCATAGACCAAAAAGGGGTAACTAGAAAAAACAATAATTAAATTAGACGCATTCCGTAAACTTAAATGAAAGTAAAATGAAAAAGATTTTTAAACCTTATTACAGTCTAATGGTGATTGCATTTTTTCTTGTTTCTTGTTCTCAAAACAAGCCAGCGCCTTTAAATGAGGTAGATGTATTAATTAATAACGAGGACCAATTAACACAGGTAATTATTTATGATGTATTTACACCTCCTGTAGCTAGTCGTATTTATGTATACTCTTCTTTAGCTTCTTATGAAGCCATTCGATTTGCCAAAGAAGGAACCAGTTCTATCGCAGAAAAATTAAATGGTTTTGGTAAAATGCCTACACCCGAAAAAGGCAAAAATTATAATTTTACATTAGCAGCCACAAAGGCTTTTTTTAAAGTAGCTAGAAATGTTAAAGTATTTTCTGTAGACTCATTAACTAAATATGAGCAGTCGGTGTATGATAATTACAAAGCAAATTTAGACGAAGCCACTTATAAAAATTCAGTTGCCTTTGGCGATACTGTAGCAGGTTCTATTTTAGCCAGAGCCAAAACAGATGGCTATGCTATTTCAAGAGGTAAACAAAAATATTTAGGTAGCAATGAACCAGGCAAATGGCGTCCTACACCTCCCGATTATTTAGATGGGGTAGAATGGTGCTGGAATACCATGAAGCCCATGGTACTCGATTCTGCTTCACAGTTTATGCCTAATAGACCCCCTAAATATGAAACTAAACCAGGTACTACCTTTTATGGTATGATGAAGGAAGTGTATGATATCAATAAAAATTTAACAGACGAACAAAAACTAATTGCAAAGTATTGGGATGATAACCCTTTTGTGATTGAACATGCTGGACATATGATGTTTGGTAATAAAAAAATTACACCAGGTGGACATTGGATAGGTATTACAGCGCAAGTAGTGAAACAAACCAATGCAGATGCTGTAAAATCGGCTCAGTCATTTGCTCTAACAGCAGTGGCCTTGTATGATGGCTTTATTTCTTGTTGGGATGAAAAATACAGAAGTAGTTATGTAAGACCTGTAACTGTGATTAATGAATTAATTGATAAAAACTGGGCTCCATTATTACAAACACCGCCTTTCCCCGAATATACAAGTGGCCATAGTACTATTACTGCATCGGCAGCAACTGTGCTAACAAAATTATATGGAGAGAATTTTGCTTTCGAAGACTCTAGCGATTATCACTATATAGGATTAAAAAGAAAATTTAATTCTTTCCAAGCTGCTGCAGCCGAAGCTTCCATGAGTAGAGTATACGGTGGTATTCACTATGTATTAAGTGTGAATACTGGATCGGAACAAGGAAAGAAAGTAGGAGGCTTAGTAGTAAAAAAATTATTAGAATAACTAAATTATAAACAAACCATGTCTACAAAAAATCAAACCTATGATGCCATTGTGATTGGCTCTGGAATTAGTGGAGGATGGGCTGCTAAAGAACTATGTGAAAAAGGTTTAAAAACATTAGTACTTGAACGTGGCCGTGATGTAGTGCATTTAAAAGATTATCCTACTGCTACTAAAAATCCTTGGGAGTTTCCACATAGGGGAGGTAAAACCATTGAGCTTGTAAAAGACAATCCTATTGTTGACAGATGTTATGCATATAATGAAACCAGTGCACATTTTTTTGTGAAAGACAATGAACACCCTTATGTACAAGAAAAACCTTATGATTGGATTAGAGGGTATCAAGTAGGCGGTAAAAGTTTATTATGGGCGCGTCAAACACAAAGGTGGAGTAGATATGATTTTGAAGGACCTGCTAGAGATGGATTTGGTGAATGGCCCATCACTTATGATGAATTAGCGCCTTGGTATAGTCATGTAGAATTATTCGCGGGTATAAGTGGTAACTATGATAAGTTAGATACTTTACCCGATGGTGAATTCTTACCAGCCTGGGAAATGACAGGAGTAGAGAAAGGCATGCAGTCTAGCATTATGAAAAAATTTAAGGACCGTAATGTAGTGCAAGGAAGATGCGCGCATTTGACAGTACCTAAACCTATACATATTGAACAAGGACGTAACCAGTGCCAGGCTCGTTCCTTATGCGAAAGAGGCTGCCCATTTGGGGGTTATTTTAGCTCTAATGCCTCTACTATACCTTGGGCACAGAAGACAGGTAATTTAACCCTGCAAACCAATTCAGTAGTGCATTCTATTATTTATGATGAAGCCAAGCAGAAAGCCACTGGGGTAAGAGTTATAGATAGCACTACAAATAAGATGACTGAGTATTATGCTAAAATTATTTTCTTAAATGCAGCTACCTTAAATACGAATTTGATTTTATTAAATTCTACTTCTAAGCGTTTCCCCAATGGGTTAGGCAATGACAATGGTTTATTAGGAAAATATGTTGCCTTTCATAATTATAGAGGTAAGTTATCTGCATCCATAGACGGACCCATGGATGAATACTATTATGGCCGTCGTCCTACACAACCCATGATGCCTAATTTTAGAAATGTACATAAACAAGAAATGCAATTTCAAAGAGGGTATATGACTTTTTTTGGAGCAGGCAGAGGTCGTGCCCATGCAGAGGGCGTGGGTGGTGCGTTTAAAGATGCCATTTCAGAACCAGGTAATTGGTATGTGTCCATGATGATGCAAGGAGAAACGATTCCTAAGAAAACGAATCATGTAAGATTAAGTACCGATCAAAAAGATAAATGGGGTATACCTCAATTAGTTACTTCAGTGGATTATGATCAGAACGATATTTTATCTATGAACGATTTTATACAAACAGGCTCTGAAATGTTGGAGGCTGCTGGCTGTAAGAATATAGTTTCTGACGATACCAAACAAGCGCCTGGTTTAGATATTCATGAAATGGGAGGGGTAAGAATGGGAAAAGACCCTGCTACTTCTTTATTGAATGAGCATAATCAAATGCATTTATGTAAAAATGTATTTGTTACCGACGGTGCCTGTATGGTAAGCACTGGTACACAAAACCCTTCCCTTACTTTTATGGCTATTACTGCAAGGGCTGCTAATTATGCAGTAGAGGCTTTAAAGAAAATGGAAATATAAAAATCGTAAATGAAAAAAAATAAAAGTGTTCTAAATGTAGTTATACTTTTTTTAGGAATTGTAACCACAAATATTTTTACTGCGAATTTTTTGCAGGCGCAACAATGGACTAGTTCTGCAGATGGTAATTTGCAATTTGCTAAAACTTCTATTAAAAAACTATCCAATGCAAATGCGATACCTGTTACTGCTATAAAAATTAAGGTAGATCCAAGTAAAACATTTCAAACCATGGAAGGTTTTGGTTATGGTTTAACAGGGGGTACTGCGCAGTTAATGCATGCTTTGCCTAAAGAGAAAAGAACTCAATTATTAAAAGAAATTTTTGGTCAAACAGAAGCCGACTTAGGCGTTTCTTATATTAGAATAAGTATTGGCGCTTCCGATTTAGACCCAGAAGTATTTAGTTACTGCGATTTGCCCAAAGGCGAAACCGATTCTGCCTTAACTCATTTTTCTTTATCTAAGGATACGCTGCATTTAATTCCCATTTTAAAAGAAGTATTGGCTATTAACCCTTCTCTTAAAATTATGGCTTCACCATGGAGCCCTCCCACATGGATGAAAACCAATGGGATTTCAATGGGCGGTCATTTATTGAAAAAGTATTATGCTAGTTATGCTAATTATTTTATAAAGTATATCAAGGCTATGCAGGCCAAGGGTATTAAGCTTCATTCCATCACCATGCAAAATGAACCTGAGCATGGAGGCAATAACCCCAGCTTATTAATGAATGCAGAAGAACAAACTGAATTTTTAAGAGATTATTTAGGTCCTCAATTAAAGGCAGCCAAAATAAACACGGAAGTAGTATTATATGATCATAATGCAGACCATCCGAATTACCCCATTGCTATTTTAAACGATGCAAAAGCAAAGTCCTATGCAACTGCTACAGCCTTTCACTTGTATTTAGGCAAAGAAGAGGCATTGTCTGAAGTGCATGCAGCGCATCCCGATAAAAAAATATATTTCACCGAACAATGGACAGGGGCCAAGGGTAGTTTTGATGGCGATTTTATGTGGCATTTAGAACATATTGTAATTGGCACTATCCAAAATTGGTCGGCTGTAGTATTAGAATGGAACTTGGCCAATGATGCCAAGTTTGAACCACATACACCCTTAGGATGCACAGAATGTAAGGGGGCTTTCACCATTCAAGACCAAGCACTGAATAGAAATGTGAGTTATTATATTATCGGGCAAATTGCAAAGTTTGTTAAGCCTGGTGCTATCAGAACTTTAAGTACTACTACTGATGCATCACTAGCCACCACAAGTTTTAATTTAAAAAATGGCAAGAAGGCTATTTTAATATTAAACAAATCGGAAGCGAAGCAAATTGTATTAGAACAGAATAATCAATATTATACGTTTAATATACCTGCCAAAGCAGCTTCCGCTATTATTTGGCCTTAAATTTTTTATAAATAATTATCAAACCAATCTATGAAAAAAGGAATTTTATTTTTAACTACGCTACTGTTAAGTATTGCTAGTTTTTCTCAAGCAAATAAGGATGCGGCTATGCATTCTTTTGTTAATAAATTACTTGCTAAAATGACTTTGGAAGAAAAGCTAGGTCAATTAAACTTGCCTGCTTCTAGTGATTTTGTAACAGGCGCTGTGAGTAGTTCCGATATAGCCCAAAAAGTGAAAGAGGGTAAAGTAGGGGGTGTATTTAATATTCGTTCTGTAACAAAAATTAAAGAGTTACAAGAGTATGCGGTTAAAAATACAAGATTACATATTCCATTACTATTTGGAATGGATGTAATTCATGGCTATAGAACTATTTTTCCTATTCCCATAGGTATGTCT
>JBEGKS010000060.1:0-10057 GCA_041183945.1 Bacteroidota bacterium
TCTCTGTAATAATGGGCACTACTTTACTAGTTAAACTTTTAAAAGCCACAAATTCATTAATGGTTAATTTTTGTCCAAGCAAGGTGGCTGCATTTTGAATATCGGCAGTAGGAATACCCATGGCCCAAGCCATTGGATAAAATAATTTACCAAATAGAAAATTTAAACTCAAATGTAAATTAGGATTGAATAAATGTCCAATAGAAAGCATACACCAGTCAATCATTGCAAGTAAGGCAATAAAGCCAATTAACATGGCAATAACGTTCATGGCTAATTTAAATCCATCACCGGCACCATGTGTAATGGCGTCAATGGTATTGCTGTATTGACTTTTCACTTGTAGTGTAACCTTTCCCATGGTTTGAGAAACTTCTGTTTCAGGGAAAACAATTTTGGCAATCACAAGTGCACCAGGCGCTGCCATTAAACTTGCTGTAATTAATTTAGGGGCTAAGTCCATACCTGCTTGTGCTCCCATGTTTGCATATACTATTAATATACCACCTGCAATACAAGCCAAGCTGCCGCTCATACTAGCTAATATTTCACTTTTTGTCATGGTAGCTAAATAAGGGCGAATCATAATTTGTGCTTCCACTTGTCCCACAAAGGCACTGGCCACATTGCTTAATGCTTCTGCGCCACTAACACGCATAATAAAATTCATGGCCTTCGCAACTACTGCAATAATTCTTTGCATTATACCAAAATGGTAAAATAAAGCAACAAGTACACATACTAATATAATAGTAGCGGTCACATTAAAAGCAAATACAAAACCTCCGTTGGCAAAATCGGCAACACCGGTGGGGGTAGTTGCAGCCACACCACTATAAACAAATGCCGCACCTGCACGCGCAAACTGTTCAATTTTTCCCATGCCTCTACCTAATAATTGGAAAAAACTGGTCACTGCTGGAATTTTCAAGATTAAAAAACCAATGGTTAGTTGAAGTAATAAACCACTACCCACTAATCGGTAATTAATATTCTTCTTGTTATTAGAGAATAGAAATGCAATCATTAAAATAATCACAATACCAATAAGGCCTTGAAATCTTTCCATAGTGCTGTATTTGAAATAGGAAGATAAAAAAAAATAGGCAAACTATGCCTATTTTTTAAAATCGTTTTATGGTTGGTTTAACTATAAATGCGACTGAATTTTCTTGTCTAATACCGACTTAGGTACAGCACCAATTTGCTTGTCTACTACTTGACCACCTTTTACAAAAAGGATAGCTGGGATAGATGTAATACCAAAGTTCATACTCAAAGTAGGATTTACATCCACATTCACTTTTCCTATGTTTACCTTGCCTGCATATTCAGTAGCTAATTCTTCAATAACTGGCCCAATAGCTCTGCAAGGACCACACCATTCTGCCCAAAAATCGATCACTGTTAATTTATCGCTTTCCATTACGGTGCTTTGGAAGTTGGCGTCTGTAAATTCTAAACTCATATGTATATTTTTATATTGTTAGGTTTCTATTTAATTCTAATTATTCTGTTTCTTTTGATTTCTATTTAAATCAACTCTTATGCTTTATCTTGTTCTATACTTCTTACTCTTTTCTATGTTCAAAATTAGTTCCAAACTTTAATATCTGCCTATTTGACTTTTCCACTTAATTAATAGCCATTGGGGACAAATTCTATGGCAGAGCTTCGGACTAGCTGTCGCAGATATAGGTGCTAAGTGACTAACTAAGTGACCAAATTCACTTGTACATTCAATGCAGGGTTGCTGTCAAGGAACTGAACAAGGTCGTCGTTCATAAGAAAGCCCCTTTCAATGGTTAGTAAGCTAGCCACTAATTGATCCTTGGGCTCTACAAAGCTTATTTTGAAAGAAGACTTACCTGGGTTTTGTTTCAAGTTCTTTTCAAAGAAATGAATCATTTCATTGTTTAAATGACTAGGGTGGAGGCTAATTTCAATGGACCTAGTTTGTACTTGTTTTACTGTTTCTAGTAAAGACATAGTGACTATTTTAAATTCAAACTGGTTAGATTGGTTGTACCTCGTTCTAAAAGAACCATTGATAAATATTTTTTGTCCAACTTCTAAATAGTTTTGAAACTTAACATAGTCCTCACTCCATAATAAAAAATCGGTTTTGCCTGTGAAGTCTTCTATCACAAAAGAACCAAAGTTCTTGCCAGTTTTAGTCACACGGTGTTGCACATCGGTAATAAGCCCTGCCAATTTAAATTGTCTGCCTAAATTATTAGGATATAAAGCAAGGTTGTCTTTTACTTCATTAAAGGCATTAATGGGTGTGAACTGATAATGACGCATTTCAAAACCATAATGGTCAAGCGGGTGGCCACTCATAAACATACCCGTAATATCTTTTTCGTGTTCTAATTTTTCAGTCAAAGTCCATTCTTCACAACTAGGAATTTTAGGAACGGGTACTTGCATAGCAGAAGGAAGGTCGCCAAATAAAGTATTGGTAGTACCTGCTGTCATGGACTGAAGTGCTTGGGCATAGCCAATTAATTTTTCTAATCCTGAAATTCTATCTCCATCTGCAATGGTAAAATATTGAGCGCGGTGGTATTCAGGGAAACAATCAAAAGTGCCTGAGTAAGCTAAACTCTCTAAAGACTTTTTATTGACAGCTCTTGATAAAACTCTTTTCATAAAGTCTACCATATCTGCAAAATGCCCAGCCTTGTTTCTTTCTGTAATAATAGCTTCAATGGCTGCATCGCCCACACCCTTTAAGCCACCAAGTCCAAATCTAATTTCTCCTTTTTTATTCACTGAAAAACCTCTCAAAGATTCATTCACATCTGGACCCAAAACTTTTATCTCCATTCTTTTACACTCTTCCATGAAAAAAGTAATCTTATCAATACTTCCTGCATGGTTTAAAACAGCCGACATATATTCTCCAGGGTAATGCGCTTTTAAATAAGCAGTTTGATAAGCCAAGTAAGCATAACAAGTAGAATGCGATTTATTAAAGGCATATTGTGCAAAGGCTTCCCAGTCAGTCCACACTTTTTCCAATACATTTTCAGGATGTCCATTTTTTACAGCACCTGAAACAAACTGTGCTTTCATTTTATCCAATACCGATTTTTGTTTCTTACCCATGGCCTTTCTAAGTACATCGGCATCGCCCTTGGTAAAGCCTGCAATTTTTTGACTCAGTAGCATTACCTGTTCTTGATACACCGTAATGCCATAAGTGTCGGAAAGAATTTCTTCCATCACAGGTAAATCATACTTAATTAATTCACGACCATGTTTACGCTCAATGAAATTAGGAATATAGGCCATAGGACCTGGACGGTACAAGGCGTTCATGGCAATTAAGTCGGCAAATTTATCGGGCTTTAAATCGCGTAAATGTTTTTGCATGCCCACACTTTCAAATTGGAATGTGGCATTGGTTTCACCTCTTTGATATAAATTAAAAGTTTTGGCGTGCCGTTTTTAAAATAGAAAGTGTTTTTAATCCCAAAAAGTCCATTTTAAGTACACCGGCTTCTTCAATAACGCTTCCTTCAATTTGTGTTACCCATAAAGTAGAATCCTTGGCTGTTGCCACCGGCATAATTTCTGTTAAATCGCTAGGGGCAATAATAATACCTGCTGCGTGTATACCCGTATTACGAATAGAACCTTCTAAACGCTCTGCTTCATGTAAAACTGCTGCGCGTAAATCATTGCCTTTATATATTTCTCGTAATTTTTTTACGTTGTCAATATCTTCTGGTTGGTATCCTTCTCTTTCTGCCAAAGATTTTTCACCTTCTTTCACCGTTAAGGGTGCATGTAAACATCGGTTTAATTCTGTACCAGGTTTATCGGGAACGAGTTTAGCTAATAAATTAGATTCAGATAAAGGCAAGTCCATCACACGAGCTACATCCTTAATACTACTTTTTGCAGCCATAGTACCATAGGTAACAATTTGTGCTACTTGTTCCTTGCCATATTTATCTACTACATAGTCAATTACTTTTTGACGGCCCTCGTCGTCGAAGTCCGTATCAATATCGGGCATGCTCTTACGATCGGGATTTAAGAAACGCTCAAATAGTAATTGATATTTAATAGGATCGATATTGGTAATGCCTATACAGTAAGCCACCACAGAGCCTGCGGCAGATCCTCTACCTGGCCCTACAAACACACCCATATTCCTTCCAGCTTGTATAAAATCACTTACAATTAAAAAGTAACCCGCAAAACCCATGGTGCGAATAGTGAATAATTCAAAGTCTATTCGCTCTTGTAATTCAGTAGTAATTTCTGGGTATCTTTTATGAGCTCCTTCCCAGGTTAAATGTTTTAATAATTCCCACTGATTCATATTGGCTTCCTTATGAATTTGGAATTCCTTTGGAATAGGGAAGGCAGGCAGTAGAATATCTTTTTTTAAATTTAGTACATCTACTTTGTCTACAATAGCATTGGTATTGTCAATAGACTCAGGTAAATCGCTAAATAGCGCTTTCATTTGATCCTGGGTCTTAAAATAAAATTCGTTATTCGGAAATTTGAAACGCCTGTTTTTTATTTGCAACTCATCGTTTACAAAATCGTCGAAGCCCGGAGTGGCTTGTTTCTCTCCTGTATTAATACATAATAATATATCGTGGGCATTGGCATCGTCCTCATTAATATAGTGACTATCGTTGGTGGCAATAACAGGTACTTTAAATTTCTTAGCAAATTTTAAAAGTTGCGCATTAATGGTTGCTTGTTCAGGAATTTGATGTCTTTGAATTTCGATATAATAATCTTCACCAAAAATATCTAACCACCATTTAAATTCTTTTTCAGCCGTTGCTTCGTCTTGGTTTAAAATAGTTTGAGGTACATAGGCTCCAATACAACAAGTAGTGGCAATTAAACCTTCATGGTGTTTTAAAATTAATTCTTTATCAATACGAGGGTACTTACTATACATTCCTTCAATATATCCAAGAGAAGTAAGTTTAATTAAGTTCTGATAACCCACTGCGTTTTTAGCAAGTAGCACTTGGTGGAAACGCTGGTCTTTAGCTTCTTTGGTAAATTGTTTAGCATGCCTATCTTTCACCACATAAAACTCACAACCTACAATAGGTTTCACCACAGGGGCTAGAATATCTTTCCCTTCATTATCCTTGCCAATCACCTTTGTTTTTTTCCAAGCCTGACTCACAAATTTAAACGCCCCAAACATGTTTCCATGATCGGTAATGGCTAAAGCCGGCATCTTATCGTCCATGGCTTTATTATATAAGCCCTCAATAGAGGCAGCTCCATCTAATAAAGAGTATTGTGTATGTACGTGTAAATGGGAAAAACTAGGCATTCGGATATTGGGCTAAGGCTACAAATATCGTTAAAAACCAATGGCAAAACGGCCTTAATTTTCCACAAAAAAGGGTTAAAAATGGGGTATTTATTCCTTTTTAGCCTGACTTAACTTAACTTGCCTTCGATGTTAAAAAACAAGATATATCTATATATATGTATGGGGCTAGCAGCTAGCACATTAGCAAGCTGTAGTTCTTTAAAGTCTATCTCGTCGAATATGCAAGCAAAGGCGCAGCAACTTACGGCAAAGAAGCCAAGACCAGTTGAAATGAATAAAGGCAATGCTGCGGGTGGTGAGATTGAATTTTTAACCAATATTTCGGTAACACCTGGTAAGATTTATATTAAAAATGAATCCGACGCCATCAGTACAGAACCTGTTACAACTAGCGCTACGAATTATGAAAAAATGCCTTCTAATTTATCTGAGGTAGAAAAATTAAACTGGTTACAATTAAAGTATTCTATTAAAATGGATATTGCTGTGGAGTCTATTGTTAATATTCCCTTACTTCAAAAAATAGATGAGTGGTGGGGCACGCCTTATAGTTTAGGGGGAAGTACTAAAAACGGAGTGGACTGTTCTTATTTTACATTGGATGTAATGAAAGACATTTACAATGTGAATTTAAAACGCACTGCTGCTGAACAATATGAGCAGAGTACTAAAATTGAATGGAACGATTTAAAAGAAGGCGATTTGATTTTCTTTAAAGCCGATGGCAGAAGAAATATTTCACATGTAGGCATTTACTTAGCCAATAATAAATTTGCACATGCATCAACCAGTCAAGGAGTAACCATTGGCGATTTAGCAGACCCTTACTGGCAAAGAAGATTATACAGTTTAGGCAGGGTGGCAGCGCAGAACTAATTATTATTTTTTCTCTAACTAGTCTTCTTCCTTCTTTAATTTATTAGCAAAAACTTTTTCAAATTTTTCTAGCTTCGGCCCAATTACATAACGGCAATAACCTTGACTAGTATTGTTATTATAATAATTTTGATGATAGCTTTCTGCAGAGTAAAATTTAGTAAAAGCAGTAATCTCTGTAATGATTGGCTTGTCCCAAGCTTTCGCTGCTATTAATTCTTGTTTGTATTTTTCAGCAACTTCTTTTTGGTGTTCGTTATGGAAAAATATAACGCTTCTGTATTGAGGGCCTACATCATTACCTTGTTGATTCGGTGTGGTAGGGTCATGTGTTTTCCAGTAAACAGCTAATATATCATCTAAACTAATTTTAGTAGTATCAAATGCAATTTGACATACTTCAGCATGGCCTGTATTTTTATCACAAACTTGTTCGTAAGTAGGGTTCTCCACAAAGCCACCGCTATAACCGCTGGTTACTTTTACAACGCCTTCTAATCTTTGATAAATGGCTTCGGTACACCAGAAGCAGCCAGAGCCTAGGGTAATGGTTTCGGTATGGGTCATATCTATTTTTTTAGATTTTTTTTGTTTGGCCGGTTGTGCACAGGCCGATAAGCAAATAAAGGAAAGTAAAAGTAAAGAAGCTTTATTTATTAGTTTCATAAGTTAGGGCTTGTCTATTGTTAATTCGGATATGGTTTTATCCGGTTCTAAATTATAACAAAATTTGCTCCTATATGTTCACCTATTGTTAATGTTTATTTAAGTAAATTCGTGCACTATTTAGTCCCTATGCGCGTATACCCGGAAAATGCCCTTTCTCAATTAGAATTTGATAAAATAACTACTATTTTATTGAACTATTGTCAGACCAATATGGGGGTAGAGCAGGTCAGTGAAATGCGCATTCATACCCATCAAAGATATATTGAAGAAGCCTTAAGACAAACCGAGGAATTTAAGTTCATTAAATTAGCGAACCAGTATTTTCCTGCCGACTTTGTTTTAGACATAAGAAAGGACTTAAAATTACTAGGCATACCTGGTGCGCAGTTAACCGGAGAGCAGTGGTTGCTTGTAAGAAAATTAAGCGATCATATTCAACAAGTATTTAAATGGTTCGATGCTGAAAGGCAGATGGCTTATTCCAATTTGTATGAAGTGGTGAAGTCGTCTTATTATGAAAAGGCCATTATAGAATGTATTGATTTAATTATTGACGATAGAGGTTCGGTGAAAGACAACGCATCCGAAGACCTTGCAAAAATTAGACATCAGTTATTTAAGAAGCGTCAAGAATTGCGCCGCATTTTTGAAAAAGTAGTGCAACGATTAGCCAAGTCGGGTTATACCGCCGACATAGATGAAAGCTTTAGCAATGGCCGTAGAGTGGTGGCCGTTTTTTCTGAATATAAAAGACAGGTAAAAGGTTTTTTACATGGAGAGAGTGATAGTCGAAAAACTGCATTTATAGAACCGGAGGAAACTATTGAACTGAATAATGAGTTGTATGGATTAGAGCAAGATGAATTAAAAGAGGTACAAAAAATATTAAGAGCCTTAACAGCGCAGTTAGCACCTTATTCAAGTTTACTACTTAGCTATGCGCAAATTATTGGAAGTTTTGATTTTATTAGAGCCAAAGCTTTACTTGCTATTGATATGAATGCCAACAGACCCATGGTACATAATAAAGCCATTACGCATTTAATAGAGGCTTATCATCCCTTACTATACATATATAATAAGGCATCGGGTAAGAAAACCATACCCGTTAATTTAGAATTAGATGATGAGGCGCGTATATTAATTATTAGTGGCCCCAATGCAGGGGGTAAGACTGTTTCTATGAAAACATTGGGTTTAAACCAAGTCATGTTGCAAAGTGGTTTACTAGTTCCTATGAGTGCCACTTCTCAAATGGGTATTTATAAACAATTATTTATTCAACTAGGAGATACCCAAAACCTAGCCTTTGAATTAAGTACTTATTCAAGTCATTTATTACACATGAAGCATTTTATAGAAAATGCCAATGGTAAAACTTTGTTTTTTATAGATGAACTAGGAAGTGGAAGTGACCCGCATTTAGGAGGCGCCTTTGCGGAAGTGATATTAGAAGAATTATCGCATAGACATGCACAAGGTATTGTGACTACGCATTATTTGAACTTAAAAGTAATGGCCAACCATAATAAAGGCATTATTAATGGAGCCATGCAGTTTGATGAAGTAAAGCTAGAGCCACTTTATCAATTAGTAATAGGCAAGCCTGGTAGTTCTTATACATTCGCCATTGCAGAGAGAATTGGACTACCTAAACATTTAATTAATAGAGCTAGAAAATTAGTGGATACGCATCATTTTGAATTGGATAATTTATTGAATAGAACTGAACAGGATTTACAATTGGTGCAACAGGAAAGAAAAGAACTACATAAAAAGCTAAAAGAAAATGATAGCCTGAAGACGGAACTAGATAAAGTACTAAACAAAGAAAAGCATGTTCAACAAATTGAATTATTAAAAGAACAGAATAGAGTTTCAGAAGAAAAGTTTGCTTATTTAAAAGATATGGAGCGGAAAATAAAGCAAATCGCACTGGACTGGAAAAAGTCGGATAAGAAGGAAGACGTGATGAAAAATTTATACAATTTATTATTTAAGACCAATGATAAGATTGTAATTAACAGATTGGCTAAAAAAGTAGATAAGCAGTACAAAGAAACTAAGCAACCTATTATTGTGGGTGCCACGGTTAAATTAAAAAAGAATTATCAGGTGGGAGAAGTGATTGGCTTTAAAGGAAAAAGAGCCATTGTGAAAGTAGGGCAGCTTCCAATGAATATAGACTTGGAAGATTTAATGGTGGTGGAGAAAATTGAAGAGATTAAAAAGAAGTAAAAAAAAGAAGTAATTGATTTTAAGAATAAAAAATCTAACTAAATAATAAACTGACTAATAATAACTGCCAAAATTTAGAGCCATGGTAATAGATAAATTAAGTGAGATAAATAAGTACATATGTTTACACCCACGTTTTGCAAAGGCCATTGATTATATTGTTACCTCTTCTTTTTTAAATATGGAACCCGGCACTGTATTAGTGGACGGCGAAGATATTAAGGCCATTATTATGGAGGGTAACTGTGTTCCTAAAGAAGAGTCACTTGCGGGTTTTGAATGTCATAATACTTATATAGATATTCAAATTATTATTAAAGGAAAAGAAACAGTGGGTTGGAGAGCAAGAACTAGTTGTGTGGAACCGAAGGGGGAATATAGCGAAGGGAAAGACGTTTTATTTTATGCCGATGCGCCTACACTATTTTTTGAATTGCAGGCTGGTATGTTTAGTATTTATTTTCCTGAAGATGTGCATGCGCCCATGATAGGGGAAGGGCCCATTAAAAAAGTGGTTATGAAGGTTAGGGTTAAATAAATCCAATTAATATACTAATTTTAATATATGAAAAAAGGCCCTGATTATATACTCTTGCTTTTCTCTGCTATTTACTTAGCGGTACATTTTATTCCCGATTTAGGGGGCGCCGATGTAATGGGAGCTCAGTGGTTGTATACTAGTGTGGTGGATTTAGTGGTACTTGGCTATATATTTATAAATAGAAAAACATACAGTGAAGCTATTAGTTCTGTATTCAGTCATCAATTTACGCTCTTATATACCTTTTATTTTATTTGGGCCATAGTTTCTATAAGCTATGCCATGAATGTGATAGAGGCTATAGTTTGTTTATCAAGACTAGCAAGTACCTTTTTTATTTTCACCAACCTTTCTATTTTATTATATAAAAAAGATATTAAGAATTACTATTTACCAGTAGC
>JBEGKS010000061.1:0-6766 GCA_041183945.1 Bacteroidota bacterium
ACATCCCAAATAGGTAAAATCACATTTATATCAACTTTAAATACCATTCAATGAAATATATTATGTTTTCAGGTAGTCATCAAAAAACACAAAATGAAATAGCAATTCCACTCATTCGTCCTCATACAAAAGATGAAATGAAACAAATAGTCTCAGACACATCCCAAATAGGTAAAATCAAATTTACATCTGCTGGAAATATTATTCAATGCTATGTTTCATATCCACAGGTTATAAACCTAACGCTCCACAAGAAATAGTGCAAAAGCAAAGTATTCAACATCCTATGGATGTAAAAAATATCCAATCAGATAAATCTACTACAGGAGCACTATTGCCAGCTTGCAGTGAATCATTGTTTACAATGATATCTAATTTTGACCATGTTTTTCCTTTGTCAGCACTTCGCTTCATTACAATATCTACATTACCAAAATCATTAGAAGAAGCCACCCTGCCTTCACAGAAAGCAAGTAAATCATTATTGGGTGCTTTAATAATGGCAGGTATGCGATAGGATTTATATCCATCCTTACCAGCAATAAAAACAGGAATTCTTTTCTGAGAAAATAAGCTTACAAATAAACATAGATTCACAAAGAAAAGAATTCCTATAATTTTAGTCTGCTGCATACATTTTTCTATACAATTGGCCTGTAATAAATACAGCATTGTTGTCTTTATTCTTAGCACCCCAAGCTTTATACTTGGCATTTTCGTGAATGGCTTTATAAGCTTCTTCCGAAGTCCAATGTCCTATTGTACAATTTCTATAGGTGGAAGTAGTATCTGATTCACTTAATTTCAAATAACTATAATAGTTATTCGGAAATCCAATTTCAACCATAATGGCATTGATTTCTTTTAAGCTAGCTATATAGGTTTTTTCCATAGCAGCATTTTTTACATCATAAAAATGCACGGTGGTAATGGCTTTTTGAGCAGTGGCTGTCATGTTTAGACCCATGGCACTAATCATTAATAAAAAGATGATTTTTTTCATTTTGTTGGTTTTTTTTGAATTAATAAATTAGATTAATTGCTTTATATTTAGAATGAATTTATACTTAGATACCTAAGGGTCTTTTAAATTTTGCTTTATAAAAGAGAGTTAAATATAGTCAAATCATTGGACATTATTTAAATAGCATATTAAATTATAGTAAATGAAAATTAAACATTTAAAGTTCGTAACTATTTGGTTGTCATTGTGCTTTTGTCAATTGGCAATGGCCCAATCCAAAGAAATTTTTGATATCGTACTAGTAGGCGGTCGTGTCATAGACCCTGAAACAAAATTAGATGCCATAAGAAATATTGGCATTAGCAAGGGCCGTATCGAATCCATAAGTATAAATGCATTAGTAGGTAAGGAACTTATTGATGTTAAAGGCTTGGTCGTGGCGCCTGGTTTTATAGATATGCATGTACATGGTAGATCTAATCAAGAACAGGAGTTTCAATTACATGATGGACTCACTACCAGTTTAGAATTAGAATGGGGTGTAGAAAATATTGAGCAGTGGTATGCCTCTAGAAATACAAAAGCAATTATTAATTATGGAGCAAGTGTATGTTGGCCTTTTGAAAGATTTAGGTCGATGGAAAAATATAAGGAAGCCAACGAAAAATTATTAGAAAATACGATTCAGGGTAATAGTTCTTTAGAGGGTCTTTTTAATGCAATTGGGAGTTCATATAAAGACAAATTAAGCAAAGAGGAGTCAAACAAGATGTTAATGAATATTAATAAATCATTAGCAGAAGGCGGCATTGGTATAGGTATTCCCATTGGTTATCTTCCTAAAACAAGCCCTGAAGAATTATATGAAGTATATAAGTTTGCTGGTGAAAAGCAAGTTTTATTATTCTCTCATTTAAGAGAACCCAATATGCTTTCATTTCAAGAAGCCATTGCCAATGCTACTGTAACAAGGGCACCTCTTCATATTGTACATATAAATAGTATGGCATTGGGTCATATGCAAATGGCATTAGACATGATAGAAGCTGCTAAAAAAAGAGGCGTCAATATCTCCACTGAAATGTATCCCTATACTGCAGGATCTACCTTAATACAATCTGCCATATTTAATGAAGGCTGGCAAGAAAGGCTTGATATGTCTTACAAGGATTTACAATGGGTATTAACTGGTGAAAGACTCACTAAAGAAACATTCGATAAATATAGACAAACTGGTGGAACGGTTATAGTACATAATATGCAACCCGAGTGGTTAAAAATAGGCATGCAAAACCCTTCGGTAATGATCGCTTCTGATGGTATGCCCTATAGCGCCTTAGCACATCCAAGAACAGCTGGTACTTTTTCTAGAGTCTTAGGAAAATATGTAAGAGAAGATAAGGTGATAGATTTAAATACCGCTATTTCAAAAATGACATTGCTTCCTGCAAAAAGATTAGAATCTATAGCACCATCAATGCATCAAAAAGGAAGAATACAAGTGGGCGCCGATGCAGATATCACCATATTTAATGCAGATAAAATTATTGATAAAGCTAGCTTTGATAAAGGCCTGGCCTTTTCTGAGGGTGTAGAATTTGTAATAGTCAACGGAACCCTTGTTTTAAAAAATGGTAAAACAGTTACTGGTGTTTTCCCGGGTAAGGCAATTCTTGGGAAGTTTAAAAAATAGAAGCTTTATTTTATTTCTTCATCATAGGTTGAAACCCAGACTTAGATAGGTCTTCAAAAAGCTTTTTTACTTTTTCAATACCACTACTATCGTTCATATCATAATAGTAATAAACTTCTTCGTCTACTTTATGAATGGCGTTTTCTTGTATTGCACCTTGTGATTTATATTCTGCAATCACCCAGTCTGCAACAATCTTATAACTAAGTTTATCATTTTCAGCAAACCTATAGGCTCTATTTAATCTAAAATGCGGGGCAGTAGCATTTATTTTAGTTTCTGGAAAACCGGTAAGCATTGAAAATTTAGTATCCTTATTGCCATTTATTTTAGTGCTTCCTGCAATAATAATAGGTTTATTAGGTCCCTTGAAACGCTTGACAGCTCTAAGTCCCATTAAAACTGCTGTTTTATGATGACCATGTTGCCCCTCTTCAGGTAGTAGTGTAAAAACAAAATCATAATTTCTTTCTGCAAGTAAAATATCTATTCTTTTTTCTACATAGGGAATATCCCAATTTTTTCCAGAAATATATGGTTCTATATTGGTAGAATAAAAATCATCAGGCTGTTCCATGAAATAAATATTTCTAATACCCATAATTTTAGCAGCATTTATAATTTCTTGTTTTCTAATCATGGGAAGATGTGTTCTTGCCACTATGGAATCGGTAATAGGTAAATCAAAGTACATGGCGCCTAATTGAGAATCTGCAAAGCCACCACCGCCATCGGTCATTACGGCCATATCCACCGTGCCTTTTAATTCTTTGGTTATTTTAAAAAGTGAAACGGAAAAAGTAGTTTCATCATCGGGATGTGCAGTAATCACTAAAATTTTTGGACCCTGTGCTGCAGCTATTAAACTACTAATAGAAAAAAATAAGAAAAGTGCTAGCTTATTCATGAATAAATATTTAATGAACCCACTTAAGAGGCTTCACTAAATTAAGCTAAAGAAAAGAGATCAAGAAAGAATTAAATAACCAATTTCCTTTTAAATTTTTTGTAATTAGTAACCAATTCAGAAATATAACCTTGTCTATCTGTTTTCATGATTGTCTTGGCTTCCTTTGTATAAGTAGTGCCTAAATGGTCAAAGAAATGTTTAGAAGAAAAAACAGCCATTTCTACCATGATAGGAAAAGTATCTAAGCCTCTTTTTTCTAATAAATAATAAACGCTTTTTTTATTTTGGTTACCCTTTGTCTTGCTCACAAATCCAAGTTCTTCCAATTTTTTTAATCTATTGGCTAACATTTTACTGGGCATACTTTCTGGAGAGGTTTGAAACTCATTAAACAAGGACTTATGACCCCATATCATATCTCTTAAAATTAATAAAGTCCACTTATCGCCAATAATATCAAGGCTTGTAGCCACAGGGCAAATGGAGCGAAATTGAATACTATTTCCCATATCTGAAATTAATGCACAAAACTACAATTAATAATTTAATAATACAAGATGCGAAAAAATCATATATGACTGTAAATATATTAGATGATATTCTTAGTTAAATATCAAATACAAAAAGGCCCCTCGAAATATCGAGGGGCCTTTTTAATTTTTAAAATAAATTAGTGTTTAGTATACTCTCCTTTAGTGTTTACTGACATTAATAATTTCCAAGTAACAGATTTATGAAAATCACCTGTTCCGCCTATCAATTTTCCTATTTCAGTTAAATCAGGATAAGTGGGTGGAGTAGCCCAGCCACCATCTAATACATCTTCATAATTTACATATCCATCAGCAGATACATAATTCCAATCATAGGCAGTTCCTACTGGAGATACCACATTAGCAGTAGACCAAGTTTTTTGTTTTACTGCACCTGATTCCATAGATTTTTTAATAAAGGTTCCCCATATTTTTCCTTGCAATTGATTCATTTTTGCTACATCTGATACCTTAGAGTAATTAATTTTTATAAAATTACGCTTGCCTTCTACCGACTCATAGTTAGACATATTTAACATTGCCATTCCAACACGATGATCATCAATATTTAGACCTCTTTGAACGAAAACGGCTTCATCTTTACCCATAGATGCCATCACTTTTTTTGCACCATAATCAAATGTTTCATTTAAATCATGCATGTTTTGTTTTGAACCAATAGTTATTAAAAAAAGAATGTTAGGCTCTGATTCAGGGCCAGCAACTCTTTCTAATACATTCCAGCTAGTTAATTTGCCTTCTTTAACTAAAACTTGTGCTACTTTACTCCAAAAGTGTTCTTCGTTTTCTAACATCACTTTTAAGTCATTGCCACCCACTTTTCTATAATCATGCATTACGTAATACGGCTGTGTTAACTGTGCGAAACTCATCATACAAATAAGCATAGTGACTACTAGAGATACTGTTTTTTTCATAGTTTATTTTTTTGGTGAATATAAATATAGCTCTCTTTTTGAAACTAAAAAATATTTTTATACTTTTTTGAACAAGGGTTATTTATAGTTTCACCATCTTAAACTGCTGTACTATTTTGTTATCATTTGAGCTTACCTTAATAATATAAGTACCTGCCGATAACTGACCAAGTGTAATTGGCATACCGGCTGTAAGGTTTTGTTTTGTTGCTACCCTGTTTCCTGTTGCTAAATCATATACTTCTATATTTAGCCTTTGATAGCCCTTTACCACAAAATCAAAGTTCAGTTGGTTAATAAAAGGGTTGGGTGCTAGTTTAATAAATTCATTAGCACTTAAATTAATCACATCGGTTACTAAAAAATAATAAGGGCTGCTTAATGCGCTCACACAGCCGTTTTGAGTTGTTTTCACAGTATAAGAGCCAACAGCTGAAGGTTTTATTTTTTGAGTAGTGTCGGTTATAGCAGCGCCATCTTTATACCAAAGATTTCCTATGCTTGCATTAGAGACAAGGCTGTTGGAAGTGTCGCGAGTTATTGAAGGTGTTGTTGGAGTAGAAAACTTAAGAAGCTTAATTGCATCGGTTGTTTTTGTACAACCATTTGTATCAATTCTAGTAACATAAAATGTATCATTAGTCTTGAATACTAATTGGTCCGTGTTAGTAGTCTTTACTTTATTATTTACATACCATATCGTACTATCAGATTTTGAATAGTTAGTCAACTTAACGATAGTACTATCTGAACCACATATAGTGTATTGGGTTTTATCAAAAATGGGTTTTGGAGCGTCTGCACAACTTATTTGGTATAATATAGATGCTCTTTTGATATTATTAAAATCATACATCAATAAAGCATTTGTATTTTTTTTAAAATTAGGGTATATAACTAGTTGCATTTCTTTAAAATAATTACTGTCTAACTTTTTTCCTGATTCTAGTTTAAAATCGCGAATAAGTGTTTTTTCAAATTTACCATTCACTACTTTATAATAATATCCCAAAGTCGGACTTCCATCAATATAGTATTTTGGATTCAGTCCCCATGTACCTGGTATCATTTCAATACCTTCTGCAGTTTCGTCAATATCTAAACCATGCGAAAATAAATCTGTGCCTCTATCAATACCGCTATCTTTGAAAAATTGTGTAGTTAAATCTTTACCATTTAAACCCAATACCTTCCAGCCATAGGTTGTTCTATTAAAATTCAGTTTATAATAATTATTCACATAAAAACCTCCAACTACAATTTCCTCTTCACCATTTTTATCTATATCCATTTTATAGGCTGTTGTCTTTTCATGAATATTGAGCCTGTAATAATCATCGGCATCTAATTTTGAATATTTAACGGGTATTAAAATTGAGTCTCTATTTAAACTAATAGTTTCTAACTTTTTAGTATTGAAATTATATTTAGCATAAGTAAATGTTTTGAAATTATAAGGCTGCCAATCCGGCTCGCCAATTTCTTTAGAATTGGAATTATCAAATATTATTGTAGCAAATTCATTTTGATTCCTCTTTTTTGTTACATGGACAATTTCAACAGACTCTGAACTTGATGCCCCTGAACAATTACCATCAAAAGATTTTGATGAAAAATCTTTTCGTTTATAATCAATCGCATGAAACTCCTCGCGACCAAGCTCCGCCCACCTTTGCTTCCAAAGCGCTTGCTTACGCGTACACGTTTACTGGATGTTTTGAATACAAT
>JBEGKS010000062.1:0-7659 GCA_041183945.1 Bacteroidota bacterium
AAATTAAATACCAAGCAAGTAAACTTAGTGAACTGCTGGGAAGAAGAAGTTGCTATTACGCCAGGGGAAATGTCTGAGTTAGGTGGAAAATATGCTTTGATTTCTTTGGAAGCTGCAGTAGCTGCTTTAAAAAACAAACAAATAGATGGGATTGTTACTGCGCCCATTCATAAAAAAAATATTCAATCTCCTAACTTTAATTTTAGTGGCCATACTCCTTATTTGCAAGCTGCTTTTGGGAATACGGAAAACTTAATGTTACTAGTTGCCGATAATTTAAGAATGGCACTTGTTACTGAACATGTAACTATCCAAGAAGTAGGTAAACATATTACCAAGGATAAAATAAAACAAAAGCTAAGTATTTTAAATAGTAGTTTGAAAAAAGATTTTGGCATTGATGCGCCACGCATTGCTGTTTTAGCATTGAACCCACATGCAGGCGATGAAGGTTTAATTGGTAAAGAAGAAATTGAAATTATCAAGCCTGCTATTAAAGAAAGTAAACAACAAATGTTGGTATACGGACCTTATTCTGCAGATGCATTTTTTGCTAGAGGCGCGCATGAAAAATTTGATGGCGTACTTGCCATGTACCATGACCAAGGATTAATTCCTTTTAAATCATTGGCCTTTGGAGAGGGTGTGAATTTCACTGCAGGACTTCCTATTGTAAGAACCAGTCCCGATCACGGTACTGCCTTTGATATTGCAGGAAAAAATAAGGCCGATGCAGGCTCTTTCACAGCAAGTATATTTGAATGTGCAAGAATTGTTCATGCAAGACAAGGTTATACCGACATGCGCTTAAACCCACTTAAGAAGATTAGTGCAAGAATGTTTGCAGGCGCTGTGGATGAAAGATTATATGAAAACGAAGGCTAATCTATAGGACAAGCCTTCACTAATTCAGCAAGCAAAGGCCTTCCCCAATGTGGCATAGTGGTAAACTCATCCTTCTGTGCATCAAAAATTGCTTTTGCTTTTTGAATCAATGGCTTTGCATCTGCACAACCTCCTCCAAATAAAGAAGGCATTTTATACAGAATGTTGGCTTTAAGAATATAAGGTCTCGGATTATTTTTATTCAAAGCAATGGCTTGCTCTAGTGGCTTATTAATTTTAGTTTCATAAGTCTTCCATCTAAAAACGGGACTTATAGACATTTTAGAGCTATACACTAAACTCTCTAAACTAAGTACTTCATCACTATTGTGCAAAGATTTCGTCACCAATAACCATTTGATGGCTTCATCTGCAAGGGCATCCGCAGTGCCCATCTTCTTCAAGGCCATTCTAGCTTTTACAATACTGGCATAATAAGCTGGTAGCCACTGGTTGGGGGCTTGCTTATATAATTCTTCCATTTTTGCATAAACTAACTCGTAGTTTTCCTTGGTTTGACTTTTATCAAAAAGTTGAACCGCTCCTTCTAAGTTTTTAGAATAACTATTAGATTGCGCTTGAGCATTTAAGCCAGTGAATGTAAAGAAAAAAATAAATAAAAAATGGCGCATGATTAAAAAATATTATTAGGTATGCCTTTATTAATAGTATACTTAGAATAAGTTATTTCAATAGTTCCTTTTTTATTTTTAAGGGCCTTTTGTTTAGCCGTTGGATCTTCGTCTCCAAATTCTAAAGTAATACCATTGGGCAATTTATAATCTTTGGTGTTAAAACTAAAAATAATTTTACTAGCAAGGCCTTGTTTGGCATACTCGCCATACTGCATAGTAATTTCATAACTGCCGTTTTCCTTAGTAGTCGTAGCGGTCTTATACACTAAGGCTTCTAGGGGATCAATCCATAATGTAGAAATAACCCAGTCTAGGTTATCATCGGTGGGAATTAATTTAATCACAGTTAAATTCTTGCCATTCAATACCTGATTGCCTGCGGGTATGGTAGTATACTGCTTGGTATTTAATAATGTATTAATGGTAAGCGATACCCCACCTCTTGGTAACAAAGAAATACCCCCTTCTTTTTTTACTTTTAATAAATTGGGCTTTGTAAAATACACTTTTACTTTACCTAAAGAGGCCTTGATAAAAGCAACATCTGTTTTCATTACCCCTTCTGCTACATAATCATTTACCTGTGCTAGTTTTTGACTTACTTTCTCTATTAATGGGTCGGTTTGGGCCATCGCAGTTGTTGAAAAAAATAAAGAAACTGAGATTGTCAAACTGAACAATAAAATATTTTTAAACTTTTTAGCTTGCATCTTAACTGAGTATATCTTTTTTCTTAATAATAATAACAGAGGCTGTTACAAATAAAATTATGTGAAGGGTGAGCACTATTAAAGAGGTTTTAATTTTAGCTATATTTAAAATACTTCCTTTAATCGCTTCATTGTCTAGATTCACTTTAATATCGAAAAATTCTTTCCAATTATTCATATGTGTGGTAAATAAATAAGGCTTCACCACATTGAATAAAGGAATATTTAAAGTACTTAAAATAGTAAAAAATACAATAGCGCTCATGGTGCCTACTATGGGCCCGATGGAATTACTAGACATGCTTGACATTAAAAAACCAAGGCTGGTAACGGTTAGCAAGGAAAAGCTAGCAAAAACAAAGGCCCCTACATATCTCCATAAAACATCGGATTGTTCAATTAAAACCACATAGTTTGACTTCATTAAAAATAAATCATCGGTGCCAAATATCCACATGCTTACAAATAGTGCTAAGAAGGCCAACCATATTAGAAGTAAAATGGTATAAATACTAGCTGCTATAAATTTAGCCAGCACCCAATGCGTTCTACTAAATGGCGTACTAAATAATAAACGAAGTGTGCCTAAATTAGCTTCGCCTGAGATCATATCCGCGGCAATTAAGGCTACCAGCAAAGGCACATGCACTAATAATAATTGCAATAAAATATAACAAATTAAATAGCCATTCAATACTTTACCATCTACGGTTAAAGTGTCATTAATATCCTTCATTAAAAAACCCGCATAAGCATCGCCATCTATTTTTAAACCCAATTGAATTACTACTATTAGTGCCGCAATGGCGCCAAAAGCAATATAGGTTCTGGGGCGTCTAAAAATTTTATATAATTCTATTTGTATTAGCGACCACATAATTAAGTGTTTGAAGTAATTTGTAAAAAATAGTCCTCTAAAGAATTCTTCGTTTCAATACCCAAGACCGAGACCCCAGCCTTGACAAGGCTTTCATTGAGTAAGGCTATTTCCAAAGTTGGTAATTTTAAATGTATGCCTTCCTTTCTAGCTAAAACATAGTTACCAAAACTACCTGCCATAATACTGGCTAAGGCTAGCTCGTCATTAGTTGTTTTAATTTGTACAATTCTTTTTTCAGGATCCAATAATTCTTTAGTCACCCCTTCTACCATTTTTTTACCCTGATGTATAATTAATATCTGATGCGCTACTTGTTCTATTTCAGAAAGTAAATGAGAAGAAACAAAAACAGTCTTGCCTTCCTCCTTTGCCAAATGCTGTATAAGTGCTCTAATATCTGCTATGCCTTGAGGGTCTAGTCCATTGGTAGGTTCGTCTAAAATAATTAGGCTTGGATTATGCACCAGTGCAATGGCAATGCCAAGACGTTGTTTCATGCCCAATGAAAAGGTTTGCACTTTATCCTGGGCACGGTGCGCCAATCCCACTTTCTCTAAAGTATTTTGAATATTACTCGCTTCTATTTTTTTCTTTCTTACTTTGGCAAATAACTGCAAATGTTCTGTTGCACTTAAATAAGGATATAAATCCGGCCTTTCAATAATAGCACCCACCTGCTCTAAAATGGCGTCTCTATTTTTTTGTATGGACTTCCCAAATAACTCAATGTTTCCACTACTGGGATGTATCAAAGACAAAAGCATGCGAATGGTGGTACTTTTCCCAGACCCGTTTTGGCCTAAAAAGCCAAAGACCTGACCCGCCTGCACTTCAAAGCTGAGGTCGTCTACCGCTTTCAATGCGCCAAAATGTTTACTTATATTTTCTACTTTAATAACTGCCATACTATAATAATAACAAAAAACCCCAAACATAGTTCGGGGTTTTGTATCAATTTAATATTAATTAATACTATTTGTATTGAGGGATGATGCTATTGGCTAATTCAACCATTTGCTTCAATCCATCTTCAGGTAAATTACCTTTCTTAAATTCAGCAAGTACATTAGGTAATTTGTTGCTCATCTCTAATAAGAAATGGGCTTCAAATTCTTTCACCTTACGCACAGCTACTTCTTTCAATAAACCATTGGTACCTAAGTAAATAATGGCTACTTGTTTTTCAACAGAGAAAGGAGTGTACTGCGCTTGCTTTAAGATTTCCACGTTTCTAGCACCTTTATCAATTACCGATTTAGTAGCAGCATCTAAGTCACCGCCAAATTTAGAGAAGGCTTCCAACTCACGGTATAAGGCCTGGTCTAATTTCAAAGTACCAGATACTTTTTTCATGGATTTAATTTGCGCATTACCACCCACACGACTTACAGAGATACCTACGTTAATCGCTGGACGAATACCCGCGTTAAACAAGTTACCTTCTAAGAAGATTTGTCCGTCGGTAATAGAAATTACGTTGGTTGGAATGTATGCAGAAACGTCACCTGCCTGTGTTTCAATAATAGGTAAGGCGGTTAAAGATCCTCCACCTTTTACTAAATGCTTAATAGAAGCTGGTAAATCGTTCATGTTTTTTGCTACCTCATCATTGGCAATAACTTTTGCAGCACGCTCTAATAAACGACTATGCAAGTAGAATACATCACCAGGATAGGCTTCACGTCCTGGAGGGCGACGTAATAATAAAGAAACCTCACGATAAGCCACCGCTTGCTTAGATAAATCGTCGTAAACAATTAATGCTGGACGACCTGTATCACGGAAGAACTCTCCAATGGCTGCACCCGCAAATGGAGCGTAGAATTGAAGTGGAGCAGGATCTGCTGCTGGAGCTGCTACAATAATAGTATAAGCCATCGCGCCATTGTCTTCTAATGTTTTCATAACACCTGCAATCGTAGATGCTTTTTGTCCAATGGCTACATATATACAGTACACTGGTTTACCAGCATCGTAAAATTCTTTTTGATTGATAATGGTATCAACACAAATGGCAGTTTTACCTGTTTGACGGTCACCAATAACTAACTCACGTTGTCCACGTCCAATAGGAATCATCGCATCAATGGCTTTGATACCTGTTTGTAATGGTTCTTTTACTGGCTCACGGAAAATTACCCCTGGTGCTTTACGCTCCAATGGCATTTCATATAAGTCACCTTTAATAGGACCCTTGCCATCGATAGGTTCTCCTAATGTATTAATAACACGACCTGTAAGACCATCTCCTACTTTAATAGAAGCAATCTCTCCAGTTCTTTTTACTTTATTACCTTCTTTAACGCCTTTGCTATCACCCATCAATACCACACCCACATTGTCTTCCTCTAGGTTCAATGCAATAGCTTTAGTGCCATTCTCAAATTCAACTAACTCACCACTTCTAACACCATTCAAACCATATACACGGGCAATACCATCACCCACTTGTAATACAGTTCCAACTTCTTCTAAATCTGCTGAAGCATTAAAGTTGCTTAATTGTTGTCTAAGAATCGCCGAAATTTCATCTGGTTTAATGTCCGCCATAACAGTCTATTTTATGTATGATTATTTATATTTTACTAATGAACTCGTTGTTCAAAAATTGTTTTTTAATGTCTTTTAAATCTCTAGCAATACTTGCGTCTACTAAATTATTATTAAACTCTAGTACAAAACCGCCAATTAAACTTTCGTCAGTTTTAGTAGTTAGTTCAATGGTTTTAAAATCGGCAGCCGATTTTACTTTTTGCTCAATCGATTTTTTTATTTCTTCACTTACCGCTACTGCAGTCGTTAAAGTTACTTGATGAATACCTTTGATTTCATTGTACTGCTCAATAAAGGCTGTGGCCATTTCTGGTAATTCTAATTCTCTACCTTTTTTCACTAATAAAACAGTGAATGAATTGGTCAAAACACCTACTTTATTTTTTAGTACTTCATTAATGATACTATTTTTTTGATCGGCTTTAATGATAGGGCTACGTAACATGTTTACAAATTCGCTACTTGCATTACATGCCGCTTGAATATATTTCATGTCCGCATACACGGCCTCTAATTGACCTTGTTCTGTGGCCAAATCTAATAAGCTCTTTGCGTATCTACCTGCTAAACGTGCGTTGGGCATTTTTTAAAATTTAGTTTAACTTAACTCCGTCTGCTAATTGCTTAATATAAGTTTCTTGCTCTGCTTTATTAGTTAGCTCGCGTCTTAATACTTTTTCTGCTACTTCTACCACTAAGCTACCCACTTGGTTTTTCACTTCCGTTAAGGCTGCATTTTTTTGTTGGTTAATAGCTACTTGTGCATCTGCCACAATTCTTTCATATTCAGACTTCGCTTTATCCTTTGCTTCAGCTATCATTTTCTCAGAAGCTTCTTTAGCTTCTTTGATAAGGGTCGCTCTTTCTTCTCTTGCTTTCGCTAATAATGCTTCGTTTTCATTTTGCATCGCAGATAAGTCTGCTTTCATTTTGTCTGCCTTGGCTAAAGAATCCTCGATGCCTTTCTCTCTATCAGAGATGGCTTTCAACATAGGCTTCCAAGCAAACTTGCCTAATACAACAAGTAGTCCAAGAAAGGCAACAGTATTCCAGAATACCAATCCGATATCTGGCAACACTAATGGGTTTATTTCCTGTGCTAGGGCCTATAATGCTTTTGGAAATCTTTTGATAGATTATCCGTTCCCCAATAGGGCAACCACCACCGCAAATAAGGCTACGGCCTCAACGAAGGCAGCCATTACGATCATGTTAGAACGAATATCATTCACTGCTTCTGGTTGACGAGCAATACTTCAGCACCGATAGCAGCTAATCCAGCGCCGATTGCGGCAACACTTCCTACTACCATTTTTTTACGTTTTAATTGTTATTGAAAAAAAATTATAAATATTATTAATGATGTGCTTGATCATGATGCCCTTCCTCTGATGCCATTCCAATGTACATTGCAGTAAGCATGGTAAAAATATAAGCTTGTAAAAAAGCGACTAGCAATTCTATCAAGAATATAAAAATTACAAAAGGTACCGCTACTGCAGCTGCATATACTGTTTTGAAAATAAATATTAAACAAACCAAACTTAATACCAAGATATGACCCGCAGTGATGTTTGCGAAAAGTCGTATCATTAAAGAAATAGGCTTGTTAAATACTCCAATTAATTCAATAGGTGCTAAAAATAATTTCATAGACCAATGCATACCTGGCATCCAAAAGATATGCTCCCAATAGTTTTTATTAGAACTTAAATTCACTACAATAAAAACACAAACTGCTAATGTCATAGTGAAAGCAATATTACCACTCACATTCGCACCCCCTGGAAATAAAGGAATAAGACCTAAAAAATTATTCGTTAATATTAAAAAGAAAATTGTCAATAAAAAAGGCATGTACTTAGCATAACGCTTCGCGCCAATATTAGGAAGGGCAATTTCATCTCTTACAAATAAAACAATAGGCTCCATGAAAGACTGTAATCCTTTAGGGGCTGAAGAAATGCCTGTTTTTTTATAAGCGCCTGCAGCAGTT
>JBEGKS010000063.1:0-11316 GCA_041183945.1 Bacteroidota bacterium
TTAGTGTAGAGTTCGATGGCGTGATTGAGTCTGAAGGTGTTTTAGAAATGATGCCCGATGGGTATGGTTTTTTACGCTCTTCCGATTACAACTATTTATCTTCTCCCGATGATGTATATGTATCTCCTTCCCAAATAAAAGCATTTGGTTTAAAAGTGGGTGATACTGTTCACGGTACTGTTCGTGTTCCTAGAGAAGGCGAAAAATATTTTGCTTTAACCAAGGTGAGTCAAGTCAATGGAAAAAATCCGGATGAAATTCGTGATCGTATTCCTTTTGATTATCTAACGCCTATTTTTCCTTTTGAAAAATTAAATTTATATACATCGGCTACTAATTATAGTACCCGTATCATGGATTTATTTACGCCCATTGGTAAAGGTCAAAGAGGTTTAATTGTAGCCCAACCAAAAGTGGGTAAGACAATGCTATTAAAAGAAGTAGCGAATGCCATTGCTGCTAACCACCCTGAATGTTATTTAATTATTTTATTAATAGATGAAAGACCGGAGGAGGTAACCGATGTAGAGCGTTCTGTAAAAGGAGAAGTCATTGCTTCTACTTTTGATGAGCCTGCAGAAAAACACGTTAAGGTTTCTTCAGTTGCATTACAAAAAGCAAAACGCTTAGTGGAGTGCGGACACGATGTAGTTATATTATTAGATTCTATTACACGTTTAGCACGTGCACACAATACCGTAGCGCCAAGTTCTGGTAAAGTATTATCGGGTGGTGTAGAAGCTACCGCCTTACTTCGTCCAAAACAATTTTTTGGTGCAGCACGTAAAATAGAAAATGGTGGATCACTTACTATATTAGCTACTGCCTTAATTGAAACGGGTTCAAAAATGGATGAAGTTATTTTTGAAGAGTTCAAAGGAACAGGTAATATGGAATTAGTATTAGATCGTCGTTTAGCGAACAAGCGTATTTTCCCTGCTATTGATTTAGTGGGTTCTAGCACTCGTCGTGACGACTTATTATTAGATAAAGAAGTATTAGGTAGAATGAATATTCTTCGCTTATTCATTAATGATATGAATAACGACGAAGCAATGAATGAATTATTAAAACGTATGCGAGGTACTAAAGACAACGAAGAGTTTTTAGCCAGCATGAATAGATAGTTCGGTCTTATGCTCTTTTTCTAGAGGGGTGCTTTGCTAATTTTATTGACTTCAGTTCTGTGCCCATATCTTTAATCGCCTTTTCTAACTTAGTAAGCTTTTCAAGGGTTGGAAATTTATTGCCCATCCTGTATTGACGCATCATGATTCGGCTAATCCCAGCCCTATCAGCAACAACCGATGCGTTTAAAAAGCTTTTGTCCTGAAAGAGTCCAGAAATATCATATTGAATTTCAAAAGCAAATTTATCTTCTTTAAGTTGATGGAAGTTTATTAAAAGCTTCTTCATTTTTGTTTCTATTTGGGATACAGTTTTCCCAGAATCTACTAATAAATTATCTTCATAAAGAACCCTTCCCCATAGTGGTCCCCTGCCTTCGGTATCAATGATTAAGATTATCTTTTTTTTCATTTTATTTATTTTTAATCCCCGCCTGTTTAAATATACTTTTTAACGTGCTAGGGTTTATTTCGTCTTTACCATGAAAGGGTACCGTTACTTTACCCTTTTTTAATTCGTGAATATATTGTCTATGGCTTCCTTTTTAATTTTTAATAATCCAGCCATCTTTTATTAATATCTGTTGAATTTGTTTTGCATTCATTCAATCTGTCTTTATAAAGGTAACAAAATTGTTACCAATAAAATTACATTTTTTAAATGCCTGTTTTTCAAGTATAAATACTTGCTTATGTGGGTTAAATTGTATCTAGAAACTTGGACTGAAACTAGTCCTTGAAGTAATTACTGTTCTCAATTTCTTCGCGTACTTTTTCTGGTACTAAATAACGAATCGTTATTCCTTCTTTTCTATTGTTGCGAATTAATGTAGCAGAGAGTTGTAACAAGGGTGCGTCTAATATTAAAACGCGCGCACCATATTCATTGCTAATATCAAAGCCATCTCTTTTATATACAATGAACGAATAATTTTTAACTAAGGTTTCGAAGTTTTTCCACTTCGGTAAATTCTGAAAACTATCGGCACCCATGATTACTGAAAATTCATGTTGCGGAAATTTCTCTTCTAAATAAATAAGTGTGTCAATCGTATAAGAAGGCTTCGGTAAAGAAAATTCTATATCAGATACTTTTAATTGTGCATCGTCTTCAATGGCAAGCTTGGCTAAATGTAAACGGTCATATTCGTTTAATAAACTGCCCTGGGGCTTCAATGGGTTTTGTGGAGAGACCACTAACCATACTTGTTTTAGGTCTGAATGATTGGCAACATAACTAGCCACCATTAAATGACCATTATGTATAGGGTTAAAAGAACCAAAAAATAAACCAATCTTCATTTTATAATATATTGATTATCAATTACTTGAATCCAAATTAGGGCTAATAAAAATACTATCCGCCTCATTCATTCTAAGGCTTAATTGATAGCCTGCCACAGATATGGATATAGGATCTCCCAATGGAGCGATTTGCTCAACGGTTATTAATTCACCTGGTATACAGCCCATCTCCATTAACTTTAAAAATATTTCATCATTTTCAAACGAATGAATAACGCCAGACTCCCCCATTTTTAACTCAGATAGTTTCTTCATAGTAATAGTGCAAAGATAGTTTCTGTTTTACACAAATAGTTACGAAATTTGGAGCATTGAAAAACAATATCTTATGAGCATGAGTATCTCTTTTAATAAGGCCGATAAAAACGCAACGCTTGCTAATCGCACGGCGCTAAAGGCTTTTATAGAAAAGGCTATAAAAAAAGAGGGCTTGCATATTGAGACCCTTCAATATATATTTTGCTCTGATAAATATATACTAGGCATTAATAAATCCTATTTACAACACGATTATTACACAGACATTATTAGTTTCGACCTATCTGAAACCAAGGGGAAGCTAATTGGAGAAGTATATATAAGCATTGACAGGGTAAAGGATAATGCCAAAACCCATAAGACTTCCTTGAAGGAGGAGTTGCTTAGGGTAATTTTCCATGGTGCCCTACATTTTTGCGGTTACAAGGACAAAAAGCCTGCAGATATCAAAAAAATGCGTGCCCAGGAGGACAAATGGCTGAAATCCTACCTAAAGTCTATCGCGTAAAGGTGGGCTTTATCCCAAAACGTTCCATATGGAACATTCCCCTTTAAATTTAATACCTCAAACTTAGAAAACGTTCCATATGGAACATTTCAAAGTGCTGGTCTTGCGGGCGAAACAATTGACCAATAGAAAAGTGGTGGTACAGGGTTTTGGAAAAAATACTATTCCGAGCGGGTCTTGTGAGCGAAGTGAACGACATAGCGAGGGATAGTTGTTTTTACAAAACCAAATTAAATGAATTGCTTGGTATTCAATACAGGCTTATCTTTGCACACTTATATGTTTCCCAAATACAATGTCATAGTAGTAGGTGCCGGCCATGCAGGCTGTGAAGCAGCAGCGGCGGCGGCCAATATGGGCTCCAAAGTTTTATTGGTGACCATGAATATGCAAACCATTGCCCAAATGAGTTGTAACCCAGCCATGGGTGGAATTGCTAAAGGTCAAATTGTAAGGGAAATAGATGCCCTGGGTGGATATAGTGGCATCGTCACCGACTTAAGTACCATTCAGTTTAGAATGCTTAATAAGAGCAAGGGACCTGCCATGTGGAGCCCAAGAGCCCAGAACGATAGGCAATTGTTTGCTTCTAAGTGGAGGGAGATGCTAGAAAACACCCCTAATGTGGACTTTTACCAGGATTCAGTGAACGAATTAATCATAAAAAACAATAAGGCCTGCGGGGTCATCACTAGTTTGGGTCATAAAATAGAGGCAGATGCCGTTATTATTACCAGCGGAACCTTCCTAAACGGAATTATTCATATAGGTGAAAAACAAATTGGTGGTGGAAGGGTAGCTGAAAAGGCCGCCACAGGTATTACCGAACAATTGGTTTCCTTTGGTTTAGAGTCGGACAGACTTAAAACCGGAACACCTCCTAGGGTGGATGGTCGTAGTTTAGACTATTCAAAGATGGAAGAACAAAAAGGAGATGAAGAGATTGTAGGCTTCTCTTATATGGATATACCCAGAATTAAAGCCGAAGACCAGCGTTCATGCCATATTACCTATACCGATTCAGTCGTACACGATATATTAAGAACAGGTTTTGATCGTAGCCCTATGTACCAAGGTCGTATTGAAGGAGTGGGTCCGAGATACTGTCCAAGTATAGAGGATAAGATTAATAGGTTCGCAGACAGAGAAAGGCATCAATTATTTGTAGAGCCAGAGGGTTGGAATACAGTGGAGATCTATGTAAACGGATTTAGTACAAGTTTACCAGAAGAAGTACAATACGAAGCACTTCGTAGAGTTCCTGGTTTTGAGAAGGCGCGTATGTTCCGTCCGGGCTATGCCATTGAATACGATTATTTTCAACCTACTCAATTAACCTACACGCTAGAAACAAAGGCTATCAATAATTTATATTTCGCAGGGCAAATCAATGGAACCACAGGATATGAAGAGGCCGCTTGCCAAGGTATAATGGCGGGTATAAATGCGCATTTAAAAATTAATTAATGGCGGGTATAAATGCGCATTTAAAAATTAATGAAAAAGAGTCACTTATCTTAAAAAGATCTGACGCCTATATTGGTGTTTTAATAGACGATCTTATAAGTAAAGGAACGAACGAACCCTATAGAATGTTTACCTCTAGAGCGGAGTTCAGAACCTTATTAAGACAAGACAATGCCGATTTAAGATTAACAGAACTAAGTCATAAGCTTGGTTTTGCAAGTGCGGATAGATTAAGAAAAGTAGAAGAAAAAACCAATGAAGTTGCCAATATAAAAACAATACTTTCTAATCAAACTATTATACCAGAAGAGGTGAATGGTTTTTTAACTAGTATTGATTCAATGGTGATTACAGAAAAACAAAAAGCTTCGAAACTCTTGCTACGACCGAATATTAGCCTTAACCAAGTAATAGAGAACTGTGCGGAATTAAAAGAAAAATTAGCAGATAAAGAGGTAGATCATTTAGAACAAGCTGAAATACAAATTAAATACGAACGTTATATCGAGAAAGAAAAAGAAATTGTAGATCGTATGTTAACGCTTGAAAATAAAATGATACCAGCTAATTTTGATTACGATAAATTATCAGCCCTCTCCATTGAAGCGCTACAAAAATTCAAAAAAATTCGTCCTCTAACTATTGGACAGGCTAGTCGTATTAGTGGCGTCAACCCTAGCGATATTCAAATACTCATGGTATTTATTGGTCGCTAATTACCGGTTTCAATTGTTGAAATAAACATCGGCTCCCGCTCATAAAAAAACTTCCAATCCCCGTTTTTTCACAAATTCTTTTTAGTAGCTTTAGTATCTTTCTTTACAACTAAAATAAGAATCACATGAAGCGAATTTATGTATGGGCCTTGCTTATGTGCACAGCAGTTTCTGCCATCGCACAGGAGTCTTTCCCAATCAATGGAATTAGAGATATTCGTACGGGCTTATATGCTTTTACGAATGCCACTATTGTTCAAAATGAAAAAACCAAGCTTGAAAAAGCAACCCTATTAATTAAACAAGGAAAAATTATTGCAGTTGGTATTAGCGTTGCTATACCAAAAGATGCAGTAGTGGTAAACTGTGAGGGTAAATTTATATATCCTTCTTTTGTGGACCCCTTCACCGATTATGGTGCGGGTCAAGCAAAAAGACCAGCAGGCGCTTTCAATTATGGAGGTCCTGGACAATTATTATCTAATAAGCCAGGTGCATATAACTGGAATCAGGCTATTAAACCAGAAGTAAATGCTTCAGATGTATTTGATACAGACGAAGCGGCTGCAAAAAATTATAGAGCCAACGGATTTGGCGCCGTATTCACACATGTGAAAGATGGTATTGCTAGAGGAACAGGCGCAGTAGTAACACTTGCTACCGAAAATAATAACCAAGCCTTTCTTAAAACCAAAGCCGCGGCGGTTTATTCTTTTGAAAAAGGTTCTTCCACACAATCTTATCCATCAAGTTTAATGGGAAGCATTGCGCTTTTGCGTCAAACTTATTTAGATGCAAAATGGTATCAAACTAAACCCGCAGGCGAAGGCACTAACCTTTCTTTAGAGGCATGGAACAATGCTCAAAACATTCCTCAAATTTTTGCTGCTGATGATAAGTGGAGTACAGTACGTGCAGACAGATTAGGAGATGAGTTCGGAGTACAATACATTATTAAAGGTGGTGACAATGGTTATCAAAGAATTGATGAGATTGTAAAAACCAAGGCTAGCTATATATTAAATGTAGACTTTCCAGAAGCAATGGATGTGGAAGATCCGAACGATGCACGTTTTGTTTCTTTAGCAGATATGAAACATTGGGAATTAGCGCCAACGAATTTAGCGGCGTTTGAAAAAGCAAATGTGCCTTTTAGTATTAGTAGTAGCGATTTAAAAGATAGCAAAACATTTTTAGCCAATCTTAGAAAAGCCATTCGTTATGGTTTATCAGAAACAAAGGCTTTAGAGGCATTGACTAAAACACCAGCTACTATGTTGGGCGTTTATGATCTAGTAGGTTCTTTAGAAACAGGCAAGTTGGCTAATTTTATTATTACTACAGAACCTGTATTTTCAAGCAGCGCAAAAATTATTGAGAACTGGGTGCAAGGAAATAAATATGAAGTAGCAGCAAGCGAGTGGAATAACTATGCGGGTAAATACAAATTAACTTTAAACGTAGGAGGCACTAATACCGACTATAATTTAGAAGTTAAAAAAGATTTATCTGCCTCTATAATTGGCAGCGATACTTTAAGCGCAAAAGTTTCTATCAATGAATCTTTAGTTAAAATATCTTTTCCGAATAAAAAAGGAAAGGGTGCAGAACAAATAAGATTAGGTGGCGCCATTGTTGGTGCTAACTGGTCTGGTGTTGGTACCGATCCTTCGGGAAACAAAAACACATGGACCGCTTCTTTAGTAGGTCCTATGACAAGCACTGTCGATACTAAAAAAAATACAGATACATTAAAACCACTTGCAAAGGTAACTTTCCCGTTTGCGGGTTTTGGTAATGAGAAAATTCCTAGTCAAGAAACTATCTTAATTAAAAACGCAACCGTTTGGACAAATGAAAAAGAAGGTGTTTTAAACAATACCGATGTCTTATTAAAAAATGGTAAAATTGCTAAAGTAGGTAAAGATATTAATGAAGCAGGTGCAAGAGTGATTGATGGTACAGGTAAGCATTTAAGCGCAGGAATCATTGACGAACACTCACATATTGCTGCTTTATCAATTAATGAAGGCGCACAGTCTGTTACTAGTGAAGTGCGTATTGCAGATAACTTAAATCCAGAAGACATTAATATATACCGTCAATTAAGCGGTGGTGTTACTTCTTCACATATTTTACATGGTTCTGCGAACACAGTAGGTGGTCAAACACAATTAATTAAACTTCGTTGGGGTGCTAACGACCAAGATTTAAAATTTGCTGGCGCGGATGGTTTTATCAAATTTGCCTTGGGTGAAAACGTAAAAAGAACAACCAGCACTAGCAATAACCGCTTCCCTGATACAAGAATGGGTGTGGAAGAAGTATTGAACGATGCTTTTGATAGAGCCCTAGATTATCAAAAAGCGATGAAAGAAAATCCAAACACTAGAAGAGATCTTGAATTAGACGCTTTAGTAGAGATCTTAAATAAAAAGCGTTTTATTACTTGTCACTCTTATGTACAACCCGAGATTACTTATATGATGCGTATAGGAGATAAATACGGATTTACTGTAAACACTTTCACGCATATTTTAGAAGGTTATAAAGTGGCCGATAAAATGAAAAAGCATGGCGCAACTGCTTCTACTTTCTCTGATTGGTTTATGTATAAAACAGAAGTGCAAGATGCAATTGGTTACAATGCAGCTATTATGCAAAAAGTGGGACTGAATGTTTGTATAAATTCTGATGATGCAGAAATGGCTAGAAGATTAAATCAAGAAGCAGCTAAAGTAGTTAAATACGGTGGTGTGTCTGAACAAGAGGCCTTTAAAATGGTAACCTTGAATCCGGCAAAGGCATTACATGTTGCAGATAAAGTGGGCAGTATTAAAGCTGGAAAAGATGCAGACGTTGTTTTATGGTCCGATAATCCTTTAAGCATTTATGCAAAATCTCTATACACCATCGTTGATGGAACAATTTATTTTGATAGAGAAAAAGATGCAACAATGCATAAAGAAGTAGCTGCAGAAAGAACACGCTTAACACAAAAAATGTTGGGTGAGAAAAAAGCGGGTGGTGCTACCAGACCTGCTACACCAAGCTATCAAGTGCTTTTGAATTGTGGCGATCATGAACACGAAGATGAAATGGTTACTATTTACGAAACTCAAAAAGATTAAACTATGCAAAAGAAATATACCACCTTATTGTTAGTATCTCTTGCGCTTTTACAATTAAAAGCAAGCGCTCAGGAAACGGTGTATCCTGTCGGTCCGCAAGCAGGTCCTATTGTTATTACACATGCTACCGTGCATATCGGTAACGGAACCGTCTTAACCGACGCGTCCGTGTCATTTGATAAAGGAAAAATTACGGGTGTAGGCGCCTCTGTATCTACTACAGGCGCTACTGTTATTGATGCTACGGGTAAACAAGTCTATCCTGGATTAATTGTTCCATTATCAAGTCTTGGTTTAAAAGAAATTAATAGTGGTGTGCGAGGCAGCAACGATTTTCAAGAAATTGGAGAAAACAACGCCAGCATTAGAACCATTGTTTCTTATAATACCGATTCTAAAGTTATTAATGTACTACGCGCAAATGGTGTGCTGCTTGCACATGTGGCACCTATGGGAGAACTTATTGAAGGTAGTTCTAGCGTGGTTCAATTAGACGCTTGGAATTATGAAGACGCCGCTTACAAAACAGATAACGGAATTTTTATAAACATGCCAACGCTTATCCCAAGAAGAGGTGGTCGTGGTGGTTTCATGCGTCAGGCCGCCGCAGATCCAGTGAAAGAAGCGATGGATAAAATTGAAACCATTAAAACTTTCTTTACAGAAGCACGCGCATATTTACAAGAAAAAAATCATGCAGAAAATAATTTAAAGTTTGAGGCGGTGCGTGGTTTATTTGCAGGCAAACAAAAATTATATGTTCGCGCCAACGAAGTAAAGCAAATGTTATTAGCCATTGATTTAGGAAAAACATTTGGATTTAATATGGTCATTGTAGGTGCTGCGGAAAGTTTACAAATAGCATCCATTTTAGTAGATAATAATATTCCTGTTATTTTAGACAACGAACACCAATTACCAACAACAGAAGATGACGATATTGATCAAATGTATAAACTACCTGCTCAACTTAAAAAAGCAGGCGTTTTATTTGCCATCAACGATGCCAATGATCAAAGCAAGCAGCGCAATATTAGCTTTAACGCTGGTACTGCTGCAGCTTATGGCTTAGACAAAGAAGAGGCCCTAAGTGCTATCACCCTTAATACTGCTAAAATTTTAGGCATTGACGATATCACTGGATCTATCGAAACTGGAAAAGATGCCAACATTATTATTAGCGAGGGCGATATCCTAGATATGAGAGGCAATCAGCTAACCAAGGCCTTTATTCAAGGACGCGATATTTCTTTGGATAATAAACAAAAACAATTGTACGAGCGTTATAAGCATAAATACAAGATTAACTAATTAACAGTTTATCCTTTTATAAAAGAACCTCTCTATCACAAATGTGGTGGGGAGGTTTTTTTTGTTAACTTAGCGCCATGCCAAAAAAGCTATTTTTATTAGATGCACTCGCATTAATTTACCGCGCTTATTATGCGCTTATACGCACACCTAGAATTACTACAACAGGTATTAATACCAATGCACAGTTTGGTTTTACCAACACGCTTTTAGAAATTATAAGAAAAGAAAACCCAACGCATATTGCGGTTTGTTTTGATACACATGCACCAACAGAACGTCATACCGATTTCACCGATTATAAAGCCAACAGACAAGAGGCGCCCGAAGATTTATTAGATTCATTACCCCATATTAAAGCCATTATTGAGGGTTTTAATATTCCCGTGATTGAATATGATGGATACGAAGCAGATGATATTATTGGAACCCTTGCTTGGCAGGCAGCAGCTAAGGGATATGAAGTGTATATGGTGACTCCAGATAAAGATTATGGACAGCTATTGGTAAAACCCAATGTCTATATATGGAAGCCACCTGCCTTTGGTAATAAAGAAGAGATTGTAGATGCAAAAAAGATTTGTGAGAAGTGGGATATCGCAAGAGTAGAACAAGTGGTTGATATGTTGGGCTTAATGGGAGACGCCTCAGATAATATACCAGGCATTCCAGGTGTGGGCGAGAAAACTGCTGCTAAACTTTTAAAATTATATGACACCCTTGAGGGTGTGCTAGATAACGCCGATAAAATTACCGGGTCCATGGGAGAAAAAGTGCGTGCAGGAAAAAAGTCGGCCATTATGAGCAAGAAGCTGGCCACTATTATTACCAATGTTCCAGTAAGTTTTCATGAAGAAGATTTTAGATTAAAAGAAAAAAATAAATCAGCTTTAGCTGAAATTTTTAATGAACTAGAATTTAAAACCTTAGGTAAAAGAATTTTAGGTGAAGAGTTCTCGGTAAGTAAACAAGAACAAACAGACTTGTTTGGAAATACAGTAAATGTAAAAACAAAAAATAAAAAGGGGGCGGGTAAAAATAATACAAGCTTAAACGAAGAAGATAATCTAGAGGATAGTGGGCTCAATAATAAAGTTGATGATGAAAGCTTTGAAGAATTAAGCGACGAAGATTTACCAGTTGAATTAGTAGTAAACAAGAACAGCGCCAATACACCACATAGCTATAAAGCAATTGTGGGTAAAGAAAATATACTTGCGCTGGTGAAAGAATTATTAGCGCAAAAAGAAATTTGTATTGATACGGAAACAACGGGTATTAATGCCAATGATGTGGAACTAGTAGGTTTGAGTTTTTCTTATAAAGAACATGAAGGATTTTATATTCCTATTGCAAACGAGGCGGAGGCAAAAAAAACATTGGCATTGTTTGAACCCTTGTTTAAAAACAAAGACATTGTTTGGATTGGACAAAACTTAAAATATGATTTTTTAGTCTTGAAGTGGTATGGGGTGGAACTATTGGGTAAAACA
>JBEGKS010000064.1:0-7849 GCA_041183945.1 Bacteroidota bacterium
CACACACACGCAGACACACCGTGTATAAATTCGTTTTTTTGTTTTTAAATAGCACGGTTGGCAAAATGGGAATGGGGAATACCTGTGCGATACCTTCGCATAGGAGGAGGGACTGATTATAGCCCCTGGTCCTTTCCGTAATTTTTCGAACTGGAATGGGTATTAAAAAATCAATTTTATTAAACCGGCTTGCTTTTTTTAAAGCCCAGCCAATCATATTACCTAATAGCAAACCCGCCCTTTTATTTTGTTTGTATTTTAATTCAAAAAGTAACAATTGTACAATACTGTTTTTTGTAAAAAACAAAACGGCCCCGCTTGGACCTGCAGCCAATCTTCCCCAAAATATTTTGTCGACATTATTATTTTCAATTTCAAAAAAATCAGTGAAGGGGAGTTGTGCATGGCAATTGGGGCATAATACTTGAAATTTTATTATATCAGTACTTCCGCAATGCAAACAAATTTTTGGATAAAATAAATGTAAAAATGCATTCAAGTATTTTTTTACGCGCAATGCAATATACTTGAAGAGTTTCATGGCTATTTTTAAAAAAATCAGCGCCCACTAAAAAAATAATCGATACGCTTCATCCACTCTTTCCACTGCAATAATTTGAATGCCGTGTTTTTTTTGTTCTATTCCTTTTTTATTAAACTCGGAAATATAAATTTTTTCGAATCCTAATTTTTCTGCTTCCGCAATGCGTTGTTGAATTCTATTAACCGCTCTAATTTCTCCATTCAATCCAACCTCACCAGCAAAACAAATTCCTTGCGGCAATGGCACATCTTCATAGGAGGAAAGTAAGGAAAGTATAATGGCTAAATCTAAGGAAGGATCTTCAATTTTTAATCCTCCGGCAATATTTACAAAAACATCTTTCATGCCAAACGCAAAGCCGCCGCGTTTTTCCAAAACGGCTAATAAAAGTTGCAGTCTTCTTAAGTCAAACCCAGTCACTGTGCGCTGTGGCGTGCCATACACACTTTGTGTAACCAATGCTTGCACTTCAATTAATAAAGGGCGCATGCCTTCCATGGAGGCTGCAATGGTACTGCCACTTAGTGATTCATTTCGTTGTGCAATTAAAAATGCAGAAGGGTTGTTAACTACTTTCATTCCTTCACTGGTCATTTCATAAATACCTAATTCACTTGTCCCACCAAATCTGTTTTTTAAAGTGCGCAACATGCGATACGCATAATGGCGATCACCTTCAAATTGTAAAACGGTATCCACCATATGTTCTAAAATTTTGGGTCCAGCAATGGATCCTTCAGTGCCTGTTTCTTTTGCAAATTTTTGAAATTCTGCAGCGGTTTGTTTTATTTGAGATACACTTCCAGCAGCAGAGTCAATCAAGTTGGATTCTAAAGTTTGAATTGAATCCACAATGACCACCGTTGGTTTTAATTTTTTAATTGCTTTAAAAATTTGTGCAGTATGTGTTTCTGTAAGTAAATAAAAATTTTCATTTTGTAAGTTCAATCGGTCGGCACGCATTTTTACTTGTTGAATGCTTTCTTCCCCGCTGATGTATAAAACAGTTTGATCCTTCATCATCAAACCTTGTTGCAAAAACAAAGTACTCTTTCCAATACCAGGTTCCCCTGCGACTAAAATAATGGAGCCCAATACAATTCCACCGCCTAATACTCTGTTCAATTCCACATCTGAACTGTCAATTCTTTTTTCTGATTGGCTATTCACTTCATTTAAGGAGATGGCTTGATTTCCTTTTTGGTTCGTATGGTATCCTTCCCAATCAGAATTGGTTTCCTTTGTTTTTTCAACCAATTCTTCGGTAAAAGTGTTCCACTCATTACAAGCGGGGCATTTTCCGGCCCATTTTGCAGCCTCATAACCACAATTATTACAGAAAAATGCCGATTTTGACTTACTCATGCTGTAAAGATAATCGCTTGACTAAATATATTTACAGTATTTACCGAAATGGGATCAAAATCAATAAATAATATTAAATAATAATATGTATATAATATAATATAAAAATATAATATGTGTAAGTTTTTTCTTCAAAAAATAAATTAATGTTATCTTAAAGTTAAATTATTTAAATTTTTTATTAAATTGTAAGCAAATAAGATTTTTTTAATAATAATACAAACAACAACATGAGAAAAAAACTATTATGGTGTTTGTTTTTTGCGTTTTTCTCTTTCCAAGCGGCGATCGCTCAAAACACAACTGTCACTGGTAAAGTATCCGATGAAAAAGGTGCTCCAGTTGAAGGTGCGGTGATTACTGAGAAAAGTGTATCAAAAAACAGAACACTAACTGATGCAAATGGTATTTTCAGAATCAGTGTTAAAGCTGGCGCTGTTTTGCAGGTTTCAAGTGTAGGCTTCGAAAAGAAAGAAGCTACATCGCAAGCAGTCACTAATTTCACTTTAAAGGCCTTAAAAGAAGATTTAAGTGAGGTGGTTGTTACGGCCTTGGGTATCAAAAAAGAAAAGAAAGCATTAGGTTATGCGGTTTCTTCTATTGGTAAAAAAGACTTAGAACAAAAACCTGAAATTGATATTGCGCGTTTATTAAATGGTAAAGCGCCTGGGGTAAACATTGGTAACACCAGTGGTTTATCTGGTTCTGGTACCAACGTGGTAATTCGTGCAATCAGTACCATTTCTGGTAACTCTCAACCATTATGGGTTGTAGATGGTGTGCCTTTTGATGGTGGTACGAATAACCAAGCAAATTTTACTTATGGTAATAACACGCCTAGCCGTTTCTTGGATTTAGATCCAAACAACGTTGAGTCAATCGACGTTTTAAAAGGTTTGAGTGCGACAACACTATATGGTGAATTAGGAAGAAACGGGGTTATCTTAGTGACTACCAAGAACGGATCTACTCAAAAAACTAGAAAGAAAAATGAGGTAACGGTTACACAGTCCTATGCAGTTAACCAAGTTGCTAATTTACCAGAATACAACACTTCCTATGGTGGTGGTTTTGATTTGAGTTTAGGTTTGGCATTCTTTTCTAACTGGGGTGCAAAGTTTACCGATCCTCCAGCGAAGGTGGCACATCCTTATAGCAGAGCGGCCTTAAATGCGGCATTTCCGCAATACGTAGGAAACAATAACTATGAATATAAATATTACAATAGCGTATCAAGATTTTTCCGTGATGGTGTTTCTAAAAACACTTCCGTAAACTTTGCAGGTTCTGCGCAAAATGTAAATTATAATATCAACTTTGGTAATACGGATGACCAAGGCTTCGTAGAAGGTAACGGTTCTAGAAAGACCAATATCTCTATGGGAGGTACTATGAAATTATCAAACAAGTTAACCTTGAATGGTACATTTAACCATGTGAATACAGATGTGAAATCTCCACCAACTTCTCCTTCTTTTGGTTCTACTGCATCTAATCCATCCTTATATGGTGATGTAATGTATACACCAACTGCTGTAGATTTAATGGGATTGGAGTGGGAAAATCCGATTGATCATTCTCATGTTTATTATAGAGGCGGTAATGATATTCAAAATCCTCGTTGGACTTTGAAAAACTCATTCACACAAGATAAAGTAAGCAGAAATTACGGTCAGGTTTCTTTGAACTATGATTTAAGTCAAAAAATTAAAGTACAATATCGTTTTGGATATGATAATTATTCCAACTATCAATTGTATGCACAAAATAAAGGAGGTACTTATTACCCACAAGGTTTCTTAAGAACTTCAACAGGCTTTAATACAATTTTAGATCATACATTAACTACCACATACAAAACTGATATTAACAATGATTTCAATTTAGATGTATTAGCCGGTGTAAACTCAAGAGAATTAGGCTACAATCAAATGGGTGCAACAAGTAAGGATCAATTAGTTTTCGGATTATTAGATCACACCAACTTTGTGACGCATGATATTGTGAATGAAGCCGGTGCTGATATGGATTACTTAATCAAATCACAATCAGTGGGAGCTTTTGGATCAGCGACATTAGGCTATAGAAGTTATGCTTACTTAGTAGTAGGTGGTAGAAATAGCTGGACTTCAACATTGGAAGCAGCGAACAGAAGCGTTTTCTATCCAAATGTTAGTGGTTCATTTATTGCAACGGAAGCTTTTGACTTTTTAAGAAATAAGAAAAACATAAACTACTTAAAGTTCCGTTTAGGTTATTCAACTGCAGCAAACTTCCCTAATCCTTACTCAACAAGATCTGCATTAAGTATTTCTACAAGAAACTTTATGACGAATGCTGGTACAGTAATTAATACAAATGCGATCCCTAACTTCTTACCAAATCCAAATTTGAAGCCTGAGTTGATGGCAGAGACAGAGACTGGTATTGAAGGTAAGTTTTTCCAAAGCAGATTAAGTACGGATATCACTTTGTATCAACGTGTATCTAATGATCAAATCTTGAACAGAGATTTAGATCCTTCTACTGGTTATACCTCTCAACAAATCAATGCTGGTAAAGTAACGAATAAGGGTATTGAAGCGCAATTAGCTTATAAAATTATTAGAAACAAAGATTGGGTTTGGGAAGTAACAGGAAACTGGACAATCAATAAATCAATGGTATCTGATATCCCTTCTGACTTAAAAGAAATTGTTTATGCTGGTTATACCACTTTGGGAAACTTTGCAATTAACGGTCAGCCTTTAGGTATCATGAAAGGATATTATTATCAAAGACATGAAAATGGCCAATTATTAGTAGGTGCTGGTGGTGATTATATCGCATCAACATCAATTGGCATTATTGGTGATCCAAACCCTGATTATAAATTATCAGGTATTAATAGTATAACTTATAAATCATTAACATTCCGATTCCAAGTGGACTACACCCATGGTGGTGATATGTATTCTTCAACTGCTAGATCATTGTTAGCGAGAGGGGTTACAAAAGACACTGAATTTGATCGTGCGGCACCTTATATTTTACCTGGTGTAACAGCAGATGGTAAACCAAATAATATTCAAATCAGTGCTACTCAGGGTTACTTCAATAACGTGTTTGGTCCAGACCAAGGAGGTATTTTTGATGCAACTGTAGTAAGATTAAGAGATATGTCATTATCTTATGCTTTGCCTGAAAAATTATTGAATAAAACACCATTTGGTAGTGTATCAATTACTGCGAATGGTAGTAACCTTTGGTATTATGCTCCCAACTTCCCTAAATACATGCACTTTGATCCTGAAACCAATGGTTTAGGTGTAGGTAACGGTAAGGGCTTGGAATTTATCACTGGTCCTTCTGCACGTAGAATGGGTTTAAGTGTAAGAATAACTTTTTAATACTAACTAAGTAAAAGTAAAGAATATGAAATATTTTAAAATTATAGTAATCCTAGCGTTATTTTCAACTACGGTTGCTTGTAACAAGCAGTTGGATGCGCTTTTGGAGAATCCAAATGCGCCTTCTGTGAATACTGCCGATGTTGACTTATTGTTGAACACGGTACAATTATCATTCACAGGATTTTTTGACGATGCATCAAATTTAGGAGGTCAATTAACCAGACAACAAGCTATGTTTGGGCCCCTTTATTCAAATGCGTATTCACCTGGTACTTCTGATGGACTATGGTCAACAGGGTATACAAGTATTATCAAAAATGCAAATGCCTTAATTCCTTTGGCACAAACACAAAAGAAATATAGAGCATCTGGTATAGCTAAGTTTTTCAAAGCCTATACTTTAGCAACAATGGTAGATGCTTTTGGTGATATTCCTTGGACTGAAGCAGAATTAGGTATTGAAAACCCGAATCCTAAACAAGACAAAGGTGCAGCTGTTTATGCTGCTGCGATTGCAATATTAGATGATGCGATTGTAGATTTTAGCAAAGCAGGATCTGCAGCAGTAGCCAATGATTTATATTATGGCAATAGTGCTGCAAAATGGATTACAGCTTCAAAAACAATGAAATTTAAATTGTTAATGCAAACGCGTAAAGTAGATGCTACCGCTGCTGCAAAAATTCAAGCATTGGTAACCGCCGGTGATTTGATTTCAACTGCAGCCAATGACTTTAATTTCAAATACGGAACTAACAGAAATTCTCCTGATGCGCGTCATCCAGATTATGCTGGAAACTACAATGCAGCAGGTTCAGTGGGTGAGTATATGGGTGATTGGTTTATGTGGGCTGTAGCAGCAGAAAAAAATGGTGGAACTATTTCTGGTGCAAAAGGAACCACATTAGATCCAAGACAACGTTACTATTTCTATCGTCAAAATACAAGCGGTGCTAACGTTAACGAAATCACTTTATCTTGTATTACTTATCCAAAACCAGCGCACTATTCAGATGCGCAACCCTTCTGTTATTTAGGTACTGGCTATTGGGGACGTGATCATGGTGATAATAGTGGTACACCTCCAGATGGTTCTTTTAGAACGACTTGGGGTATTTATCCAGCAGGCGGTTTATTTGATGAAAATCAAAACACCAAAGTTGGTTTAGAAGTTGGTGGTAAAGGTGCTGGTATCTTACCAATTTGGAATTCAGAATTTACGCATTTCAAATTAGCGGAAGCTGCTGCAACTGGAGTTATTACCGGTGGTATGGCTGCTGCAAGAGTAAGTTTAGAAACTGCTATTAAAAATAATATGGCTAAAGTAACTGGTTTCCCTGCAACATTAGGTGTAACTCCTAGTACAACTTATGCGGCTAGTGCTACTACTATAGCTAATTATGTTAGCTTAGTTTTAGCTGCATATGATGCTGCTAATGATAATGGGAAATTAGAAATTATCATGAAAGAATACTATTTGTCAACCTGGGGTAATGGTTGGGAGGCTTATAATGCATACAGACTTACTGGCTTTCCAAAAAATATGCAGCAAACAGTGTATTCTCCAACACCAGGCTTTTTTATACGTTCGTTTTACTATCCTTCCGTATATGTCAACAGAAACTTAAATGCACCGGCACAAAAAGCATTGGGTACTAAAGTTGATAAAGTATTTTGGGATAATAACGCAGATAATTTCATCAATTAATAAATTTGACAATAATGAAAAAAATATTAAATAAAATATTAATTGCAATTGCCTTCATGGCATTGGTTTCTTCTTGTCAAAAGGGAGACCTTGCAACTAATAATCCTTTTGTTGACATCAACAATTTGGGTAAAGGTGCTTATGTTACTTTAAAATCGGTAACCAATGCCAACCTTAATTTTGCAGCAATTGATGCTTCTTCCGTAGGCGTTAAGATTAATCCATATAATAATGGAGTAAAAATCAAAGAAGTAAAATTGTATGTATTCAAAGGTTCTTCAGCGGACCCAAAGGCTTGGAAATTAGTAAAAACAATTCCAATGTCTGATACAACTATAGTATCAGCTACCGGTGCTGAAATCGCAAAGGCATATGGTATGACCAGTGCTGCATTATTTGCGCCAGGTCAGTTTTACACCTTTTATCATCAGTTAGTGACTGAAGACAATAAAACCTATGACATTTCAAACACCGTAGGTGCATTAGAATCTGCAGGTGGTTACAATGCTTGTATGAGATGGACTGCTTTTGTGGTATGTCCTTTCACAGGTAATATGAAAGGTACTTACAAAGTAATGCAGGATGATTGGGCGGACTGGTCAGTGGGTGATATTGTTTCAGTTAGCGATGGCCCAGGAGCGAATCAATTTAACATTTCTGATGTATGGCCTAATCCTGCATATGGTGATAAAAAGAATGACTTAGTTATAACTATTGATCCAGCAACAGGCGCAGCTAAGTTAGCAACCAACAATGTAGTTTTTGCTGACTATGGGCAACTTACAAGCGCCTACATTCCAAGTTCAGGTACGAATGGATATGTTTTCTCTTGTACTGGTT
>JBEGKS010000064.1:7883-9670 GCA_041183945.1 Bacteroidota bacterium
GGTGTTAACACACTTACCTTACAAAAGCGTTAATTTCATTTAGCTTTAATAAAAAAGGGTCCCGATTTATCGGGACCCTTTTTTATTTCTTTTAAAACTCGCCTGTAGTTTACCTGTTAATTATGTTTATAAAATGATCGCTTCTCCATGTTCGTCTAAAAAGCGGTATTCAACTAAGTGGCTCAAATTAGATGCCTGCGACTTTAATTTAATTTTATATTTTTTTCTCCAACGCTTGATGATATTGTTAAATATACCTTTGGTCAAATGTGAATGAATGATTGGGTGTACTAATAAAACCAATGATTTGTGACCATGGGTGGCTAAATATGACATTTTCTTTTCAATCTCATCCTCCAGTAACAAAGTGGAAGTTATTTTACCTGTACCATTACAAGCAGGGCAATCTTCCGAGGTATTAATGTTTACTTCAGGACGAATACGTTGACGTGTTGCTTGTAATAATCCAAATTTTGAAATAGGTAATACAGAATGTCTGGCACGATCCGTTTTCATGAAATCTTCTAATGACTCTTGCACCTTGCGTCTGTTTTCAGGCAATTTCATGTCAATAAAGTCAATCACAATAATGCCACCAATATCTCTTAACCTTAATTGTCGCGCAATTTCCTCCGCCGCTTCCATATTAGTTTGCAAAGCATTTTCTTCCTGGTTGTTAGAAACACTTTTAAAACCACTGTTTACATCAATGACATGCAATGCCTCGGTGTGTTCAATAATTAAGTAAGCGCCACTAGGTAAATTAACTGTTTTCCCAAAAGAGGATTTTACTTGTTTGGTAATACCATATTGATCAAATATGGGTTGATCTCCATCATACAAACTTAAAATATTACTTTTGGCAGGGGCTATTCTTTGTAAATAGCTTAAAGTGATATCAAATATTTTTTTATCATTGACCACAATTTTATTAAAGTCTTCATTTAGTAAATCTCTTAATATACTTGTGGTTTTACTTTCCTCATTCATGATGCGTGCAGGAGGTAAAGCACCCTTTAAATTAGATTGAATATTTTTCCAATTGGCTTCAAGGGTCAATAAATCCTCATGTAGTTCAGCAGTGGTTTTGCCTTCAGCTGCAGTTCGCACAATCACACCGAAATTTTTAGGACGTACCGCTTCGATTATTTTTTGTAACCTTTTGCGTTCCTCATTTGAATGAATTTTTTTGGATACGGCAACTATTTCATTAAAGGGGGTAAGTACTACAAATCTGCCTGCCAATGAAATTTCGCAGGTTAATCTAGGACCTTTTGCTGCAATAGGTTCTTTTAAAATCTGAACCAATACATTAGGTTTCCCATTAAGTACTTCGCTTATTTTTCCTGTTTTAAAAATTTCAGGTGCTGCTTGAAAACCTGCAAAATCAAAGCTTTTATCATGGTCGTTCATCGCCAATTGCGTGAACTTAATGATCGACTTTGCGTAAGGGCTTAAATCGGTATAGTGTAAAAAGGCATCTTTGTCAAATCCAACATCAACAAATGCTGCATTGAGTCCTGGTATGATTTTCTTTACTTTCCCTAAATACAAATCTCCAACAGACCAACGGGCATCTATTTTTTCGTTATGTATTTCAACCAACTTTTTTTCCTCCAGCAAGGCGATTTCAACACCCTCTGGGGAGCTATTAATTATTAAATCTTTATTCACTTATAGCAACTTTTTTAAAGCACGCATAGCGCAATTAAACGCAAATACTGCTTTATAATTTTTTGAAACACATCCACTTTACAAAGGAAGGTAAAGGTAAAGGTAAAGTTGCT
>JBEGKS010000065.1:0-8586 GCA_041183945.1 Bacteroidota bacterium
GCAGGTAAAAGTACTTTAGCTGATTTGGTTCCAAGGTTTCATGACGTGAGCGAAGGGCAACTTTTAATCGATGGTATTAATATCAAAAATTATAGCTTACATAGTTTAAGAAAACAAATTAGTATTGTTACACAAGAACCCATTTTATTCAATGATACCATTGCTGCGAATATCGCATTAGGAAAACCTGAAGCAACGGAAGATGAAATTATAGCAGCAGCAAAAATTGCCAATGCGCACGAGTTTATTGTAAAACTAGAAGAAGGCTACCATACCAATATTGGCGATAGCGGGAATAAATTATCAGGTGGTCAAAAACAACGAATTGGTATTGCTAGAGCATTATATAAGAAATCTGATATAATTATATTTGATGAAGCTACAAGTGCTTTAGATTAGTACAGGATGCCATTAACAATATGATGCAAAACAGAACCTCCATTGTTATCGCCCACCGATTGTCCACAATCCGACACGCAGACGAAATCATTGTAATGCAGAAAGGTAAAATTGTAGAAAGAGGTAATCACGAAGCACTTTTAGCACAGAATGGTTATTACCAAAAACTAATCGATATGCAGGAGGTAAAATAAAAAACCCCCGATATTGCTACCAGGGGTCTACTATTTTATAATCACTTAGCTTATTGTTCTGAACTATTTTTTACATAGCCTAATTTAGCTTCTAAGCTTAAAGTTGCATGAGGTACAGCACGTAAACGAGCCTTATCAATCAAACGGCCAGTAACTCTGCAAATACCATAGGTTTTGTTTTCAATACGCATTAATGCTTTTTCAAGATGGTCAATGAAAGTAAGTTGACGACTTGCCATTTGACCAAGTTGTTCTCTTTCCATACTAATACTGCCATCTTCCATAGTCATATATCTCGCGTCATCATTATCACCACCTAATTCATCCTTACGTGTAATTAAACCTTGTAAATAAACGAGCTCCTTTCGAGCGGCTTCTAATTTCTTTGAAATTAAATCTCTGAATTCTGCCAACTCTGCGTCGGAATATTTTACTAATGTTTCTGTTGATCTTTCTATTTCTTTTCTCTTCTCCATTGGTACATACCCTGGTTGGTAAGGCACACTACTTTTACTATTTATTTTTGGAACTTTTACATCCTTAATAGGCTCTAATGCTTTACGTACTGGTTTTACCGGAGGCGTTGGAATTTTTGGTACCGGCTTTGCTGGTGGAACATATTTTTCAACTGGCTTAACAACAACAGCAGGCTTTGCTGGTGCCACTTTTACAGGAACTGCTTTTTTTATAGGGGCTTTAATAGGAGTTGCTTTTTTTAAAGGTGCTTTAACGGGTACCGGTTTTTTTACAGGGGCTGCTTTTTTAGGAACCACCTTTTTAACGGGTGCTGCTTTTTTAGGCGCTACCTTTTTAGCAGGAGCTGCTTTTTTAGGCGCTACCTTTTTAGCAGGAACTGCTTTTTTGGGTGCTGCCTTTTTTGCAGGAGCTGCTTTTTTAGCAGGAGCAGCCTTTTTTACGGGTGCCGCTTTTTTAGGAGCTGCTTTTTTAGCAGGGGCCGCCTTTTTGGGTGCTGGTTTTTTTGTAGGCATATTTATCCTTTTTGTCTAACTGAAATTCTTAATTTGTGATCATTTATGTCAACTTCTACCCCCTCTTTCAAGACCGGTAGGAAGTCTATTTGGACTGCGAGAATTTCGCGGCAAATATAGTCCGAAAATTGAATAATGGACTCCTTCAAGTCTGTATTATCCTCAATTTCAAGCAAAATCTTGTCTGTAAGCTCAAAATTGCTCTCTTTTCTGATGTTTTGGACCCTATTTACCAGCTCTCGGGCATGTCCTTCCTTTAATAACTCGGGGCTAATGGTAATATCCAAGGCCACCGTAAGGGCATTTTTGACAGCCACGCTCCAGCCTTGTATATCTTCTGCTATAATATCTACCTCATTGATTAGCAAGTCTATAGTCTCTCCCTCGATGTCTAAGGCCAATTTTCCCTCTTTTTCCAAGCTCGTAATTTGAGCCTGAGATAAATTGGCAATCACTGTCGATGCTTGTTTCATTTTGGTACCCAACTTAGCACCCAATAATTTGAAATTGGCTTTTACCTTTTTGCTAATCACCCCCTCGGTCTCCGTTATATAATTAATTTCTTTAACGTTTACCTCGGCAAGTATTAATTCTTCCATTAATTCAATAGCCGTTTTGGTGGCTGGATCTAAAACAGGAATGAGTATTTTTTGCAAAGGCTGACGCACTTTGATATTCACTTTTTTACGTATAGATAAAACCAATGAACAGATATCCTGTGCCATTTGCATTCTTGTCTCTAAAGCAGTATCTATTTTAGAAGTATCTGCAATTGGAAAAGGAGCATGATGAATAGAACTATAATTATGTTTTTTTGTAACACTATTTAAATTTCTAAAAACTTGATCACAGAAAAAGGGTGCAATAGGAGCCATTAATTTTGTAATGGTTTCAATACACTCATATAAGGTTTGATAAGCTGCAATTTTATCTTGGGTATAAGTACCTTTCCAAAAACGTCTGCGACATAATCTCACATACCAGTTGCTTAAATGCTCGTCTACAAAAGTTTCAATAGCACGACCTGCAGTGGTGGGCTCGAAATCATCCATTGAAGTAGTAACAGTTTGTACTAATGTATGTAAAGAAGAAATGATCCAACGATCAATCTCTGGTCTTTGGTCTAATGGTATGGTTTCTTGTTCAAAATGGAAATTGTCTACATTGGCATACAAAACAAAAAACTGATAGGTATTGTATAAGGTACCAAAGAATTTTCTTTGTACTTCTTGTATACCAGACATGTCAAATTTTAAATTATCCCATGGTGAAGCATTGGTCACTAAATACCAACGCGTCGCATCTGCGCCATATTTTTCAATGGTTTCAAATGGGTTCACCACATTACCAAGTCGCTTACTCATCTTATTGCCATTCTTATCCAAGACTAAGCCATTACTCATCACAGCCTTGTAAGCTACGCTATCAAACAGCAGTACACCCAAGGTATGTAAAGTATAAAACCATCCACGTGTTTGGTCTACGCCCTCGCAAATAAAATCGGCAGGGAAGGCTTGCCCTTTGTCTATTAAGTCTTTATTTTCAAAAGGATAATGCCACTGCGCATAAGGCATGGCACCAGAATCAAACCACACGTCTACTAAATCAGACACACGTTTCATAGCTTGGCCGCTTGCACTTATAAGTTCAATTTGATCTACATAAGGTTTATGTAAATCCACGTCTAATTTACCGTCCACTATTTTTAAATCCACTGCCTTGTTCAAACCTTTTTCTTTAGCAGCTAAAAATCCTTTGGTTAATTCTTCAATCGATCCTATACAAACTTCCTCTGTTCCATCTTCTGTTCTCCATATTGGAAGCGGTGTGCCCCAATAACGGCTTCGAGATAAATTCCAGTCCACCATATTTTCCAACCAATTACCAAAACGACCCTCTCCTGTACTCTTTGGTTTCCAATTAATGGTTTTATTTAATTCTACCAGTCTGTCCTTCACAGCCGTGGTTTTAATAAACCAAGCGTCTAATGGATAATATAAAATAGGCTTATCTGTTCTCCAACAATGCGGATAATTATGTTCATATTTTTCTACCTTAAACGCTCTATTTTCTTTTTTCAACTTCACAGAAATATCAACGTTCACATCCTGATAGTCTTTTTCGTCTTTATAATTTTTTACAAAGCGGCCACTAAATTCTCCCACACCTTCTACAAATTTTCCTTCTCTATCTACTAGTGTAAGAATACCTAAATTATTTTTTTGTCCTACTTTATAATCATCTGCACCAAAGGCAGGAGAAGTATGTACAATTCCTGTTCCATCTTCTGTGGTTACAAAATCACCTAGTACAATTTTAAAAGGATCTCCTTCAAATGTACTTGGGTCATTGGCTTCAAAAGGCATTAACTGCTCGTAACGAAGTCCGTTTAACTCAGTTCCTTTACAAGTAGCAATTATTTTCCAAGCAATAAGTTTATCGCCTTCTTCAAAACTATCTATACCTTCCCCTTCTTCTTTAAAATATTTAGATACTAAATTTTTAGCAAGCACCACATTCACTGGTATGGCTGTATAAGGGTTATAAGTGGCTACTAAAACATATTCGATATTAGGTCCTACCGTAAGTCCTAAGTTAGAAGGCAAGGTCCATGGCGTAGTAGTCCATGCCATATAAAATATTTCCTTCGACTTTGCATTTGCTGCATTTACTGCATCAAATAAAAATTGACTACCTGCATTTTCTACTGCTTTAAACATAGCCACTGTAGAAGTATCTTTTACATCCTTGTAAGTACCTGGCTGATTGAGTTCATGTGAACTTAATCCTGTACCCGCTGCTGGTGAATAGGGTTGAATACTTACACTTTGATATAGGTATCCTTTTTTATAAAGTGTACTTAGTATCCACCAAAGTGTTTCAATATAATTATTTTCAAAAGTGATATAAGGATTATTCAAATCCACCCAGTATCCCATTTTATTGGTAATATCGTCCCACTCTTTTTTATAACGAAGTACTGCCTCTCTACATTTTTTATTGTAGTCTTCTACACTAATTTTTTTACCAATATCTTCTTTAGTAATACCCAATTCTTTTTCTACTCCTAATTCAACAGGTAAACCATGGGTATCCCATCCGCCTTTTCTTTTTACTTGAAAACCTTGCATGGTTTTATACCTACATACCATGTCCTTTAAAGTTCTAGAAATAACATGGTGTATGCCTGGCATTCCATTGGCACTTGGAGGACCTTCGTAAAAAACAAAGGGGGTTTTGCCTTCTCTTAAAGAGACCGACTGCTCAAAAGCCTGTTCGGACTTCCAAGAAGCCAATATTTCTGCCTCTATTTGGGGCAGATTCAATCCACTAAATTCAGGGTAGTTTTTACTCATACAACGCTTATCCTAGCTCATTTTTAGGCCACGAAGGTACGAATAAGCTTGTAAAAAAGGACAGTCCTCTTTTAGGTAGATGAATAAGGCAAAAAGGGATCTTGTATTAGGCTTCTGGCTGGTCAGTGCTTGTTTTGGACTTCTGCTCGGCAATAACCTCTTGCTCGGTATTTATGTCTGTGTCATTGAAGAACTTCTTCTGGAAGATAAACATAGCAATTACACCCGTGCTTATTGAGGCATCGGCAAAATTAAATACAGGGCGGAAAAATTCAAATTCCTCCCCTGCCCAAAAAGGGAACCAGCTTGGGAAATGTGCATTTTGAATAATAGGGAAATAAAACATGTCTACTACTTTTCCATGTAAAAAAGAGGCGTAACCTCCACCCAATGGAAATAAATGCGCCACCATGGTGGTATAAGGCACACTTGCTTCAAATAGTAGTCCGTAAAACATAGAGTCAATTAAATTGCCCACAGCTCCAGCATATATTAAAGCTGCGCAAATTATAAAACCATTATGGTATTTTTTTTCAATAAAGCCTTTGATTAAAAAAGTTCCCCAGATGACTGCAGCCAAGCGAAACAATGTCAAAATTATTTTTCCAAAACCACCTCCAAATTTTAAGCCCCAAGCCATGCCTTCGTTCTCTATAAAATGTAATCTTGCCCATGAACCAAGAATTGCATGCTCTTCTCCAATAAAATAATTAAGCTTAATGTAAAACTTAATAGCTTGATCAATGAATATAATAAGTAAAATAAGTAAGGCGACTTTTTTCCCGTTCATAAATTTTGTATAATGTAATTGTGGTATTTGCTAGAGCAAATATAAGATAGTTTTTAGGGAGCTTACTGGGAATTTCTATTGGCTAATTTTTTCTTACTCGTAAAAATGGAGTAGGCGATAGAACCTGAAATACAAAAGATAATTACCATTAAAGAAATTAATACTTGAGTGTTTTTATCAATCCACATATTAATATAGTGTTCGCCAAGCATTTTGACGCCAATAAAAACTAATACAATGGCAATACCCTGTTGCAAATGCTCGAACTGGTTCACTGCCCCTCTTAATAAAAAGAATAAAGAACGCAAACCAAGAATTGCAAAAATATTGGAAGTGTAAATCACTAAACTGCTTCTTGAAATACCCATCACAGCTGGAATAGAATCCAAGGCAAACACAATGTCAATAGCTGCTAAAAGAACTACTACTACAAATAAGCTTGTATACAAAGGTTTATTATTATGATCTCTAATGACAAACTTGCCATCGCCATCGGTATTGCCAATAGGTAAGAACTTTTTTAGAAAAACATAAATTTTAGATTCATGAGGATCGAAATGGTCTTCCTCTCCAGCTATAAACATTTTATAACCCGTGTATACTAAGAATACTCCAAAAATATAAAGTACCCAAGCGAATTTTGCAACTAGTGCAACACCCACTGTAATGAAAACAACTCTAAATAAAATAGCTGCTAAAATGCCAATTAATAATACTCTAGGAATATGTTTTTCTTTCACCTTAAACGCATTGAATATTAAAATGAAAACAAAAATATTATCAATACTTAAACTCCATTCCATTAAGTAACCGCTAAGGTATTCAAATCCTAATTTTTGTCCTTCCTCTATCCACATAAATACAAAAAAAGCAAGTGCTAGTAATACCCAAAGAAAAGTTTGACGCAAGGCTTGTTTAATAGTAATGATGGCATTTTTTTTACTTAAAAATCCTAGGTCTAGGATTAAGGCAATAAGAATAACCACTCCAAAAACTGAATATACTAATTGATCTGTTGACATATTATAAAGTTACGACTTACTTGCTAAATAGCAAACTGACGTTTGCGATACCCTGTCCAAATTAAAAAGAAAAGTCCTAGAACGAATAAGGGACCTAGTACNNNGGGCCTAGTACTAAAATAATTTGCAGAAGAATTCTATTTTCTTCTACTTTTTGAGGATTTAATAAACGCAGTATTTGTTCTTTTCGACGAGATGCTAATAAACTGGTGGGCTCATTTAAATAAGCAATGGTATTCACAAAAAAATCATGGTTAGCGAACTGGTATTCTTCATAAGGAATCATGCCCATGGGTAGGGGCCCTCTTTTTACATCTACCTGGTTAGTGAGTATGTCTGCATCAGAAAGAATAACCTGTTTTGAAATAGTCGTTCCTTTTGCTAAAAAACCATTTGCAGTAGAAGCCTTGATACTATCACGCATTGCAGCAGTAAGTCTATTGGAAAATAAAGAAGCAAATTTACCTTCTAATAAAACAGCAACGGCTAAATGATTTTTTTGAAAACTCTCTAATTCTCCTTCCCTCTTACCACTATTTATATCTACCAAACTAGGCGAACTAAGTATACGACTATTAGAATCGGTACTAAGTAAAATTGTTTTTTGAATACCTGCTACTGCAATAGTATCAATGCTTGAAGGAAAATAGGTTAATACCCTATCTAAATTTTGTACAATGGGACTTTGCTCATTACCATTTAAAAAAGGAAAATAAGGCCAGGGCATTCTTTGAATAATCGGACTCCCATTTTCTTCTTTCCCTATAACCATGGGCAGTTTAGCACAATTTAAATCCTGTACTAAATTGGAATTAATTCTTGCACCATATTTAAAAAGTAAATCATCTAAGGCTAAACTTCTATCGTATGCAGTATAAGACCCGCTGGTTTTTTGTAAACTATCATATTCAGCATATAATTTATCAATGGCCCAAATAATATTACCACCCCCCATTACATACTGATCCAATTTTAATTTATCCAATTCAGTAAAAGCCTGCGTGGGCTTTACAATAAGAAGGGTTTTTATTTTTTGAGCATCGGGAAAGCCTTTCTTTAAATCAAATACAGCTAAATTATATTCATGCATGATGGACTCCCCTAAATGATTCACCGTTAAATTTACCGGCTCTCCATTGCCTGTCAAATAAGCAATATTGGGCACCACTGATCTATTTAATAAATAAATGGCCTGCGTAAATTTATACTCTAATAATGCAACAGCTGCATTCGCACTCGCCTGCTTATCTTCTTCAGGAATATCTTTTACAATATTATAGGGTTTAAAATATTTTTTACTACTGCGAAGGTCAATGACTATTGGCGACTGCCCCTCCACTTCTATAAGCGCTCCTGGAATCATAAGTTGGTCTACTCTTTTATCGGAAGCCCCATTTTCAGATTGTATTCTTTGAATAGGCAAACCCCTTTTAGACAAGCTATCATAGAATTGATAAAGTTCATCGTTCTTATACATTTCACTTGGCACTTCAATTGTCCAGCTAATGGCTTTTGGATTGATTTGATTAAAACGATCCAGCAACTGCGCAGTGGCTGCTGCAATATTTTTATAATAAGGCGGTATATCTCCCCCTAAATACAGATGTACTTTTACAGGCTTACTAACAGCTGCTATAATTTGCTGTGTACTTTCATCTAAACTATAACGCTTTTCTTTTGTAAGGTCTAATTGAAAATTATAAAAAGAAAAAAATATATTCACCATTAATAAAAGCACTACGGTAATAAGATATTTTACTTTACCTTTTATGTTCTCCACGCTTCCTATGGCAAATAAAACCAGTATAGAGCAAAAATAAAAAATGTCACCTGCTG
>JBEGKS010000066.1:0-6583 GCA_041183945.1 Bacteroidota bacterium
GGCTAATATTTTAGCGCAGATTGAAAACCTAGAACATAAGAACGACGATTTAACGCATACTATTTTTACCGAATTAGGTAGAAATTTTATTACGCCATTTGATAGAGAAGACATTCACTATTTAGCCACCTCATTAGATGATATTGCAGACTATATATATGCTTCTGCCAAAAAAATTAATTTTTACAAAGTGAACCCTAACGATACAGGTATTCATAAATTGGCTGAATTAATCTTGCAAGGCACACAGGAAACAAAGAAGGCAGTATTGGGACTTCGCAATATGAAAAATATTAAGGAAATGACTGAAGCCATGATTAAGGTAAACAGTATTGAAAATCAGGCAGACGATGTATTTGATATGAGTATAGAAAAATTATTTGAACAAGAAAACGATTTTAAAGAAGTCATTAAGAAAAGAGAGATATACCAAGTACTTGAAATTGCAACAGATAAAATTGAAGATGTATCTAATGTAATCGAATCTATTATTATCAAGTACGCTTAATTTTATTCAAGATGACTTTATTAATTATCATAATAGCCCTTGCGCTAATATTTGACTATATCAATGGATTCCATGATGCAGCTAATTCTATTGCCACTGTGGTTTCTACAAAGGTGTTAACACCCTTTCAAGCAGTATTATGGGCGGCCTTATTTAACTCTGTAGCATATTGGATTTTCAAAGACCATGCTGTAGCCAACTCTATTAGTAAAACAGTTTACAAAGACTTTATTACTTTACCTGTAATTTTCTCAGGATTACTTGCTGCCATATTCTGGAACCTACTTACTTGGTGGTATGGTATACCTTCTTCTTCATCACATACCCTTATAGGGGGCTTTGCTGGCGCTGCTATTGCGCATGCATTAATGATCAAAGGCATCAATTTCTCTTGGGCTAAAATCGTGGACAGCGAGACTATTTTAAAAACAGTATTATTTATTTTTCTAGCCCCTATCATTGGTATTGTGATTTCTATATTTATAACAGTGGTTACGATTATGCGTAATGTATGGTGGCGACTTGCTATTATATCTATTGCTACTTTACTTACAGTATTAATGTTTGATAAATTTGAAGACAGTAAAATAAAAGAGAACGTACAAAAGTTTTATAGCATAGATAAATACCAAAAAGAAATTGTTACTATTAAAGGTGATCTTGTAACAAAGCAAGGCGATTCTAGCTTATTAGCTGCTCTACAATTAAATGAAGGCAAACTAGAAAAGGCAAATACTTATTTTAATCATTTAGTTCCTTACTTATCTGATTTTGATAATTCATCTGCAAATAAAATTGCCGCAACGGCGAAAGACAGTGGTTGGTTAAATAATGTGGCTTTAAGTAAATTAAAAGATGCGGTAAGAAATGCCAATGACTTTTTAGTACTTGAAGCAAAAGCACCAGAAAATGAAGAAGCTAGAGCAGAATATGCTATTGCAAAAGTAAAAACAGAAGAGTATAAAGCCCCTGTAAAATTATATTTAGAAGGAGCCATTGGTTTAGATTCTGCAATAGTTGCAATGAATGCGATTTATCCAATTGCAGATAAAAACTTGGAAAAGGTAAAAACAAAAATGACTAAATTTAATATTGAAAAAACATTTGCAAGCGAAATTGACAAAGCAGATAATTCAATTATTGTATACGGCATTATTGGAGCTGCCATCTTATTCATGTTAGTGTATATATATGTAGAGAAAATAAAAACACCTACAGCACATACAGTGGCCTATATGTTTAAAAAATTACAATTATTTAGCTCTGCAGCATTTAGTATTGGACATGGTGGTAATGATGCACAAAAAGTAATGGGTATTATTGGCGCTGCTTTAATTGCCAATGGAAGTATGCAAGACTTTAGTCAATTACCTAGCTGGGTGCCTGTTGCATGTTATTTAGCCATTGGTTTAGGTACCATGAGCGGCGGTTGGAAAATTGTAAAAACAATGGGTTCTAAAATTACCAAGGTAACGCCTTTAGAAGGGGTGGCTGCGGAAACTGCAGGCGCCTTTACATTATTTTTTACAGGCCAAATGGGTATACCCGTTTCAACTACACATACTATTACAGGATCTATTATTGGAGTAGGTGCTACAAAACGTTTAAGTGCTGTTAGATGGGGTGTAACTACGAACCTTTTATGGGCATGGGTTTTAACCATTCCAGTAAGTGGCGTACTTGCAGCCATTACATTTTATATTGTACATTATTTTTCTAAATAGAATAAGTATTAAATAATTTTATATTTTTTAAAAATAAATACTATAAAAATTATTTCGATTGTATTGTATGAATTTTAGTTTGTCTTCCATCAATATATTGAAAACTAGTTCCATTGAAATAGCCATTTTGTTCTAAAGCTACTCTTACTGGCTTGTCCCAACCTACTAATGTATGCGTAGCATTTAATTCTATAGAATAACAGGTATTGGCCTTCATCGTGTAATCACCTGAACCTGGAACGCCATTTTGCATATCCCACATGCCAATAGTAGTACCCGCTGCGTGGCCATGAAATCCAATAGGATGCGTGTATATACTTGGGTTTATACCAGCAGCCTTGGCATTGGTTAATGCTTGCTTTAAAATGGTATTTCCCGATTTGCCTATCGCAAATTCATTGGTTAAAAAATCTTGTAATTGATTGGTTTTAGTAAAGGCCGCTTGCAAGTTAGCTGGTACTTCTTTTTCTGTAGGAAGTAAAACATAGGCTTGTTCTTGCACATCAGAATTCAATCTTAAATAAGTAATGCCAAAATCTACATGTAGAAAATCGCCCGGTCTAATCACTTCATCTTTTTCATTACTAACTCTTCTTTGAATTTCAATAGAAGGATGAAACCAAGTAATAAGGCCTTTATCGCTTAATTGTTGTCTAAACCACCAAACTAGATCTTGCGTAGTAGTGACATTAGGCTTAATTACTTTATTACTGAAGCCTTCTTTAATAATAGCATGTGTTATTTTTAATAAGCTTGGATACAATTGCATTTCTTTTTCCGTTCTAGTTTCTAGCCAACTTACCCCTAAGGGTTCTGCAGAAACTACTTTTGCCTTCTCCGTTTCATTTAAGCTTTGCATGAACTCAAGGTATTCTGTATGATCTAAACCATCGGCATGCCCATAGTCGGCAGAAGTATTAATCCCAATTTTTGTAGGGTTTAGTTTTCTTAATAAAGCTGTAAGTGCATCCCATTGATTAGGAAAAGCAGCTACATCCCAAGCGGCCGCAATTTCAGTACCAACAGCATATCTAGCCACTGCATATTTTTCAACCGTGTTTTTTTCTTTGTTTCTATAAAATACAAGTATGGTTCTACGACGCGCTGAAATCCACTCTGCAGGCAGCATGGTTCTTACTATAGGATCTTCATTGTATTCTCTTGTTATAAGCACCCAGCAATCCATTTGTGCTTTATCCATTAAACTTGGTAATAAATTATTGTATCGGTCTGCCAATACTTCATTGATAATACTGGCTTGCGCTCGAAGGGGTTTTACTTGTGCAGTGGCCTCCATAAAATTAGCGCCTACCAAAAATTGTAATGTGAGAATGAATAAAAATGTACGCATCAGATAAGTTTGAATAATGATAAAATAGGTTCAACGAAAAACCGAATAACTAAATTAACTACTAAATTTGCAAATATGGTTTTTTTAAGAAAATTTATGTTGGGCGTTTTAGTTTTGGTATACAGCACTATTGCAGGTCAGGACACAAGCTATACTCAACTCAGTACTATTGTGGTATCTGCCAATAAATTAAAAGAAAAAAGAATAGAATCCCCGCTAGCCATATCCATACTCTCTCCCAAAATAGTGGATGAAACTAAAGCGCAAAGAATTGACTTTTTATTAAATAAGGTAAGTGGGGTATATATGCCCACTATTGGGAATGAACAACATATGATGTCCATTAGACAGCCTATTTCCTTAAAGGGCCTTTATTTATATTTAGAAGATGGCATGCCCATTAGAACCAGTGGTTTATTTAGCAGCAATGCCCTTATTGAAATAAATAGTAGCAATATTCATAGTATTGAAATTATTAAAGGCCCTGCCTCGGCCTTATATGGTGCGGAGGCCATTGGCGGTGTGGTTAATATTCTAACAACCCCCGTTCCTACTAAGGCCAATGCTTTTATAAGTACACAAATAAATAATACAGGTTTTAAAAAATGGGATCTAAGCTGGGGTGCGCCCAGTAAAACAGGTGGCTGGTTAATTACTGGCGCTTGGACCGATCAAAAAAAGGGCATTACCGAGTACAGCGATTTTTCTAAAAAAGCATTAAGCATTAAAAGAAATTTTCGAGTAAATGATAAATTGAAAGGATATCAAAACCTTCAATACATTAATTACTATACTCAAATGACAGGCTCCTTAGATAGTATTAAATTTTTTCAGAAAAATTTTGGCACACAACAAACTTTCACCTTTAGGAAAATTGATGCGCTTCGTTTTAGACAAAACCTAGAGTACAACTGGAATAGCCACTCTAATACGACGCTTAATTTCATGTATCGTAATAATACCATGGACCAGAACCCTACTTATTCTATAGCCTCTACTAACAACCCAACGAAATTCAAAGGGCAAGTGAATAGCAACCATTTTGATGCCTATGTACTAGACCTTCAACATGTATGGAGCCTTCCAGCGCTCAATAGCAAAATAATGCTGGGCGGTTATTGGGATATTACCCATCAAAATTTAATTGCCCACTATATAGATATTATAAAAGACACTAGCATTGGTAAATACACAAAATATACTTACCCCAGCAGAGATTCACTTATAACCAATTACAATACTCAAATTAGTAATAAAGCTATTTACTTTAATTATATCGCCAATTTGAGTAAAGCCATTCATTTGAATATGACTTTGCGCTATGATAATTTTGAATACCTTTTTAACAATCTACTTCCTCTTGGAACCCCATCTGCAAAAAATAATTTTACACAATTCACACCTAAAATAGGTCTTACATATAATCACAGAAATTGGGGTAGCTATATTAATTATAGCAAGGGCTTTGTACCTCCACAAATTACCGAGATATACAATGCCATTAGGGTGCCCTACTTATTGCCACAAGATTTTTCCAATAGGGAAATAGGCGCTTGGTACCAACATAAAAAAATAAGCGCAGAAATTTCCGTGTATTCTTTGCAAGGGAATAACGAAATTATTTCAGTGAGACAAACAGATGGCGTGAACTTAAATCAAAATTCAGGCGCTACAAGCCATATGGGTATTGAATATCAAGTACGCTATGAATTAGTACCCACTATGGAAATAAGTTTGAATGGATCCAATACCCGTCATCAATATTTAAACACTATTATTAAAGGCGTGGATGTAAGTGGTAAAGAAATGAATGCGGCCCCGCATATTTTAAATAACCTGGGTATTACTTGGAAGCCAACTAAAATTGTACGCGGTGCACTAGAATGGATACATCAATCAAGTTATTATATGGATGAAACCAATGCTACTAAATACCCTGGCTTTGACTTATTGAATGCTAGGTTCGGACTTCAATTAAAGAAATCAGAACTATGGTTGAATGTTTTAAACCTTACCAATACTTACTATTCTACCATGGCTACCAAAAACTTTAGTGTAAAAGGAAGCAGCGCTTATTCTTATTATTTAGGAGAGCCAAGATCCATTACCATTGGTTGGCGATGGTATATAATAAAATAAGAAGCCTTTTGAGCTTCTTATTTTTCTGATCAATTTTGATGAATATAGTTTATTGATTAATTCTAATTCTCATACCTCCCATGCCACCGCCTCTTTGCATGTCTTCCATTATTTTTTTCATACTCTCTGCAAATTGTGCACGATTCATTTTATCTCCTTTAGTAGGTTGCTTTAATTCTTTGGCAGCATACTTAGCTGTAAACTCAGTGGCAGTAATCACATTACCCCCATTATCACTATCTACTTCTAGAATAGCGCCTGGTAGTCCCGCATAAGCATCAGGCCCAACCGATAAAGGAATAGACTCTGTATACCAAACCACTAATTCAATTTCTTTAGGTTTTACAGGTGCTGCAGTATCTTGGTTATTTCTATTTCTTCCACCACCAAAACGCATATTCATTTGTTGTGGGACAATCATAGTAGTTGCTTTTTTACAAACAAACTTAGCAATGGTTTTAGTTTCATCTGATAATTTCCAGTTAATAGGCTTTAAAGAATCTACAATTAAAAAATCTTTTTCAAATAATGAACGAGACTCATATTGCATTTGATTAGGAATATCGGTATAGGTTGCAGTTTCTGGCATTCTAAAATTAAAACGCATACCACCTCTTTCTCCGCCACCTCCGCCACTATTAGCAAAAGGATCTGGAGCATCTTCTTCAGGTATGGTTTTAAACATACTCGCTTGCTCGTTAAATAAAAGCTCAAATTTTTCAGTTCTAAACTCAGGAATACGGGCTCTCATTTCAGGATCGGTAATCATTCTATACATATTAATTTTTCTTTCGAAAATTAATTTACCTTCTTTTACTTGAGCAAATGCACTAGTAAAAGCTACAAGTATTTCTATTAGTG
>JBEGKS010000067.1:0-6559 GCA_041183945.1 Bacteroidota bacterium
ATATAAAGCATGTGGATTGACAGATGCAGCAATTGAAGATTTTTTGTTATTTGAAGAAAAATTATATTACGATAAAAATAAATTAATTATTCATCCTTCCTATTACAATAGCTTGAGTCGTTTGTATTTTCAAAATAATAAGATTGATAGTGCAAAGAAATATGGAGAAATAGGATTAAGAAATGTCGAATTTGCATTACAGGATAAATCAATTCGTTTTATCAATAAAAATGAAATATTAAACAATTGGAAGGCATTATATATAGGCTTTCTAGGAAAATGTGAGTTTAACACAAAAGCATATAAAAATGCTATTCCTAAATTAAAATACGCTGTAAATAACGGGAAAATTGATATTGAAAGCAATACATTAAGTATGATTTACTTAAGCTTATGTTATTTAAATTTAAATGATTTAAAATCATACAAATTATACAGTGATAGTGTTAAAAATATAATAAAAACAATTGATGCTGAAGATGTTATTCGAAGCTACTACTCCTCATGCAATAGTTATTATTCAAAAATTAATAAAAATGATTCTGCTATAAAATACTTGACACTTTATACACAATATAAAGACAAGCTAAACGCAGGTATAAAACAAAACCAATCCATATTACTTTTAGGTCAACTGGAAATTAAAAAAAGAAGAGATGAATTAAATTCTAAAAATATCAATTTTATAAAAATTGAAACCGAAAATAAACTTGTAAAAAATCAATTGTGGGTGTTGGTGATTTTTATAAGTACAATTATTATAGCCTTACTGTTATTAATTCATTTTCTACTATCCAATATAAAAAATAAAAAGCTCCTAAACATTAAAAATATAGAACTGGGAGAAAACATTAAAATCACGAATGAACAGATAGCAAAAAATGACTTTTTGCTAAAAGAATTACATCATCGTGTAAAAAATAATCTTCAGTTAATTTACAGCTTGCTCAACTTACAAAAAAGAAGGCTTGTTGAACCAGAAGTTAAAATAAATTTAACAGCTGTTCAAAATCGAATTCATACCATGTCTCTTGTACATGAGTTTTTATATAATTCAGACAATTACGAATATATAAATGTGCTGGAATATATAACAACATTAACAACACATCTTAAGACAATATATAAAAAGGAGAATAATGTAGAAATGAAATACCTTATTGATGAAGAAATAGAATTAGAATCGGAAAGAATGATTTATTTAGGATTGATTATTAACGAGATTATTTCAAACACTTTCAAATTCCATAAAGGTAATAATATAATTATCATTCTAAGCATCCAGACAATTAATGGTATGATTGAAATAAGTATTAAAGATAATGGGCCTGGATTTGATCAAGACTTAATTAGAGAAGAGAGTTTAGGATTAAAATTAACTAAAATAATGTGTGCCCAACTTAATGCCGAGCATGAAATAATTAGTAAAAATGGTGTTACGCATAAAATTAAATTCAATTTCGTAAAATAATAACCAATGAAGGAAGAAAAAAAGATTTTAATACTTGAAGATGATATAATTGTTGGTATTGACTTACAAGAAGTGCTTATTGCCAATGGCTATACTACCTCTCTTGTACACAATTACGAACAAGCACTTGCAGAGGCAAAAATATTCAAACCACAGCTTGCCATATGCGACATTAACCTAGGTAAGGGTTTGACTGGGATAGATTTTGTAAAAGATGTTTACATTAATTTACCAAAATTGGAAATCATATATGTAACCGCATTCAGCAACAAACAAATGATGGAGGAAGTTGCAACAACAAATTCATTGAATTATATAGTTAAACCCTGGAATGAAGAACAAATTAAAGTAAGTGTTAAAATGGCATTTAACTATATCGAGAAAAAATATTCAAACGAAGATCTATTAAAAGGTTTAAGTTTAACCGAATATAAAATAATAGACTTAATAGCAAAGCAAAAGAAGAGCAAGGAAATTGGAGCGCTCCTATTTATATCTGATAAAACTGTCAGAAATCATCGATATAACATTATCAAAAAATTAAATCTACCCAATGATAATAATAGTCTTTTAAAATGGGCATTGACACATATGAAGGAATCAAATTATTAATTGGATCATCGCTTCTTCAATCCTAATTCAAAACACAATACCAATATAGGCATTAATAACTATTAGAATAAAATTTAAGCTGTGTATGATTAAATGAGGCATTTGCCCTATTTATTAGTAAGTCAAAAATGGGCATATTTACAGTAATACTATATTCTAAATACATACTTAATGAACTATGGAAAAAGGATATCAATCGCATTGATATTAATACATCTGAGCAATATAATATATGCTCAACAACTAACTCAAAAACAACAGGATAGATTGTATTTGAAGCAGCCCGGTTCCGAGGCTGCCCAAAAGTTAAAAAAGAACATTTCCAGTTCCTGGAATAAAACCTTTGTCAACTTCACCGACAATAGTACCTATTTATTGGGTGGAATGAGTTTATCCAATCAGGCGATTACGGCTGCAGGGTTTAATTCAAGGTTTAACTACAACATTTCAGATAATAGCACGGGTGGTTATAAGCCAGGGTATTTTGCTGGATTTAGGGTAGATGGTTTATATAAAGATAAACGCAACTACTCCTTTCAGGTGAGTTTAAATAAAATTGCTACTGCTAATAATTACAAGGATGCCAAAAGCTTTAGTCCATTTTTAGGTAGCTTTTCCAACTTTAAAGCCGATGATCAGTTTTTAAACCTAAGCATGGCAATGCATTACAAAAAGCTATTAGCAATCAGTGATACAAGTAAATTCAAATTTTACTTTGTACTTGGTCCTAGTTTGGATACGCGTTTATCAGGACAAAGTGCTGATAATTTAGTCAATAATAACTACGCGCGTTTTTTACTAAGGGGTGATGTAGGATTTGAATTTGAAAACAAAAACTTTTACACCCTGTTTTTACATTACAAGCAAGGGCTTACCTCATTTACCAAATCACCAATCAAAACCAATGTCAACAGCTTTGAATTAGGTATGATGATCAAGGCCAGTGATTTATTTTAAAAGTTAAAACCATCCTCAAAACATAACATGAAAAAATATTTATTATATAGTTTACTTGCAGCTTGCACATTCATTGCTTCTTGCTCCAAGGACACCACATTAGCCGAGACGAACCTTGCACAAAAAATGATTCAGGACAAAGCTTGGTTTTTGGATTATAGCCAAACAGGCACGCTGACCAAAACTTATGTTGGTCAAGCTACCTACTACATCAACTTTTTGAAAAACTTGACTACACAGGACTCTGATGGATTAAATGGCAGTTATAGTGTTGAAAAAATAAATGGTCAACTACAAATTCATGTGCAAGCCAAAACAAGTAACGGCAATCCTATTGAATACATCTATGATATTGTTTCCGTAGGTTCTGAGAATTTAATATTATCCTATACCCTTAGTGGTAAAACAACACAATTGTATTACACAAGTAAAAGATAATCCACTAAAATGTTGAAAAACTTACTAAGAACTATAGCGATTGCAAATTTGATGGTGCTTGGCATGATGCCCTCAAAGCTACAAGCACAATCATCTGCTAATTTTATGATGAGCAGCATGGGTAGTATCCCAGGCGCTTCCAATACAGGCATGGCTATTCAATTTAATAGCATCGCCACTTGTTTAAATGTACAAAACGGCGTGGCTGTTTTAAATGGCGTAAGAGGTAGTGGGCAGTTTGCGATCAACTGCGAAGTCACTTTAAAAATTAACAGCCTAGGCATAAAGCTTTACCCTAATCCGGTAAATACAACCACCAAAGTAAAGTTTATCAATACACCACCCTTAACCGAAACCTTTAATCTAAGCGTTTGGACAACGGAAGGTGCATTGCTATCCACTAGAAAAGAATCAGGCTATAATTTATTCCAAGGAATCAACCTGGATGTCAGTGTACTCGGATCAGGCTCCTATGTATTAAAAATCGAATCGGAAAATTATGTTGACGCTTTAAAGTTTATTAAAGCCAATTAAAAAAAATTTACCCTTTTACAAAGGGATCTAAAAGATGGAACAAAACTTAAATATAATTATAAAAAAAATTGCACTGGCAGCAATTTTAATTACAATAAGTCCAAAGGTATCAACACAAACACTGAATAATGGTATCTTTTTTCAAGCGGTAGCAAGAGATAATTTTTCCAATCCTGCAATGAATCGTAAAATTTATGTACAATCAAGTATTATACAAAATACTGCGACTGGTACAAAAGTATTAACTGAAGAATTTCAAACAACGACCGATGCGACTGGTGTATTTAGCATAAGCGTTGGGCAAGGCTTGCGCATAGGTGGCACAGTAAGTAATTTAACAGGAATTGACTGGGCTAAAGGCCCCTATTTTTTGAGTTTAAAAATAGCTATCACCCCTATTGCTCCAACTACTACATGGGATTATAAAAGCGAATGGATTGACTTGGGCACCACATCTTTTGGTGCTGTGCCATATGCATTATATGCAGGTACTGCAGCAGGATTAAATGATAAATTAAATATAACAGACACATCTGGCATGTTAGCTTTATATGCAAAAGCAAATACTATTAAAATATTAGAAGCAATTATAGGTTCCAAAATCGCAAGTACAGATACTGCAGCAATGTTAGCCCCTTATAAAAAAATGGTTAATGAAATAATAGCTTCAAATATCACATCACTCACTGCAGAAGCAATAAATACAGCATTGAATAGTAAAGTCAGCTTGGTTGATAGCAATAAAAAATATGTCACCCCAACGCAGCTAGCAGCTAAAACCTTTGACGTAAGTCCTATTAATTCTAGCATTGCAACTAAACTGAATATTGCAGATAGTATCAATAAATATGTCACCCCAACCCAATTAGCAGCTAAAACCTTTGACATTAGCCCTATTAATATTAGCATCGCTTCAAAAGTTGATAAAATCGTTGGTAAAGAATTATCAAGCAACGATTATACAAATTCTGAAAAAATTAAACTCGCTGAAATCACAGGTATTAATACTGGCGACCAGGATTTATCATCCTATGCCACCAATTCAAATCTTAATTTGAAAATAAATATTACCGATACTTCGACAATGTTAAGCAATCGTATCAAGCGTGATACCGCCTCACTAAATTATAGAATAAATCTAAAACTTAATATTACAGATACTGCTTTAATGTTAAGTAATCGTATCAAGCGTGACACCGCCTCACTCAGCGATCGAATTAACTTAAAAGCCAACATTAGTGATCTTGTAACAGACTTAGCATTGAAAGCAAATACGACTGACTTAATTGCTGGGCTTGATTTAAAGGTTGATAAACAAACCGGGAAAATATTATCTACTAATGATTATACAAATACTGAAAAAGCCAAGCTAGCAGCAATATCTGGTAGTAATACCGGCGACCAGGATTTATCTTCCTACGCCACCAATGCAAATCTTAATTTGAAAATAAATATTGCAGATACTTCTGCAATGCTAAGCAATAGAATTAACAGAGATACCACCGCTTTGAGTAATAGAATAAATCTTAAGCTTGATATTTCCGATACTGCTTTAATGTTGAGCAATCGTATCCATAGAGATACTTCTTCCCTCAGTAATCGAATTAACTTAAAAGCGAACAGTAGTGATATCATAACTGACTTAGCTTTAAAAGCAAATACATCTGACGTAACAAGTAACTTGAACTTAAAAATTAATATTTCCGACACTTCTTTAATGTTGAGCAATCGTATCAGGCGTGACACCGCCTCACTCAGCAATCGAATTAATTTAAAAGCGAACAGTAGTGATGTTATAACTGACTTAGCATTAAAAGCAAATACGACTGACTTAATTGCTGGGCTTGATTTAAAAATTGACAAACAAACCGGGAAAATATTATCTACTAATGATTATACAAATACCGAAAAAGCCAAGCTAGCAGCAATATCTGGCAATAATACTGGCGACCAGGATTTATCTTCCTACGCTACCCATTCAAATCTAGGTTTTAAATTAAATATTTTAGACACGGCAGAAATGCTTAACAATAGAATTAAAAGAGATACAAATTCACTTAGCAACCGAATTAACAATAAACTTAATATTGTCGACACGAATGCAATGTTAAATAATCGATTTAATAGAGACACCGCCTCACTCAGCGATCGAATTAACTTGAAAGCCAACAGTAGTGATATTATAACAGACTTGGCATTAAAAGCAAACACGACCGACTTAATTGCAGGGCTTGATTTAAAAGTTGACAAACAAACCGGGAAAATTTTATCTAGTAATGATTATACAATTACTGAAAAAGCTAAGCTAGCAGCAATTTCTGGCAATAATACTGGCGACCAGGATTTATCTTCCTACGCCACTAATGCAAATCTTAATTTGAAAATAAATATTGCAGATACTTCAACAATGTTAAGCGATCGTATCAAGCGAGACACCGCCGCATTGAGTAATAGAATAAATTTAAAAGCAAATACAACTGATGTTGTTAATGAATTAGCGCTAAAACAAGCAATTATTCCCTCTGGTACCACAAGTCAATTTTATAG
>JBEGKS010000068.1:0-8328 GCA_041183945.1 Bacteroidota bacterium
CTACAAACTATGAATATCAATTTTACAAAATACGCAGACGGACTAGTGCCCGCCATTGTGCAAGACGCTAATACTAAAACTGTTTTAATGTTGGGCTTTATGAATCAAGCAGCAGTGGATGCCACGCTTGCCGAAGGTAAAGTCACTTTCTATAGCCGTTCTAAAAATAGATTATGGACCAAAGGGGAAGAGAGTGGTAATTTCTTGAATTATATAAGTATGTCTTTAGATTGTGATCAGGATAGTTTATTAATTCAAGCAAGTCCAGAAGGTCCTGTTTGTCATATGGGTACGGATACTTGTTGGGGTGAAGACAATAATACGAGTATCGCATTTTTAAATAAGTTGGAGCAAATTATTGCAGATAGAAAAAAGGCAAATCCTTCAAGCTCTTATGTTGCTAGCTTATTTGCTAAGGGTATTAATAAAATAGCGCAGAAAGTAGGGGAAGAAGCGGTAGAAATGGTAATTGAGGCTAAGGACAATAATGAGCAGTTATTCTTAGACGAATCGGCCGATTTATTGTTTCACTACATGATACTTTTACAGTCTAAAGGCTATCAACTAGCTGATGTAGCCAAGGTTTTAGCCCAAAGGCATAAGCCCTAAATTTAAATACTTATCTTTGATACTTCAACTGAGAAAATTAATCTTTTAATACATTAATATGAATACAATGATCAAAAAAATACTAGTAGTTGCAATGCTTGTCATTTGCAGCAAGAATTTAAGTGCTCAGTCATTAGACATGAGCGGGAACATGAAAAATGTACCCGACCAAACTGTAGTTAGTTTATTAGATGGTATGGCCAATAAGGAAGTAGCGACTGCCACTGTTGTAGGGGGGAAGTTTGAATTAAAAGCAACTCTAGCAAACACGGGTATTTATGTAGTTTCTTTTAAAGGTGTTAAAGGACAGATACCATTATTTATTGGTAACGATATAATTAGTATGGAGGGAGATGTGAATGCGCCTAAGGAAATTATTTACCAAGGTTCTCCAAGTCAAGATGTGTATCAATCTTATATGAAAAATTTAGACCCATTAATGTCTGGTTATTTTGGAAGTTTAAACGCAGCGCAGGCAGAAAAAGAGGCTACTAAAAAAGACTCTATTGGAAAACAAGCTGAATTACAATCACAAGCTATAATTGCTGAGTATCAAAGAACAAGTAAAATAAATAATCAGTCTCCAGTGACTACATTTTTCTTGTTTCAAATGGCGAATATATTTCCCGCTGTTAAAGAAACTTTAAGCGATTATTATGCTGCTTTAGAGGGGGATGCTAAAAAAGGAACTTTTGCTGACGTAATAGAGAAAACTTTACAATCTGCCGGCTTAGGTAAAATTGGTTCAGTACTTCCAGAGTTTACACAAAATGATATGAATGGTAAACCTTTAAAGCTGTCTTCTTTAAGAGGCAAATATGTACTTGTAGATTTTTGGGCTAGCTGGTGTGGCCCTTGTCGTGCAGAAAATCCTAATGTGGTAAAAACATACAATGCATTTAAAAATAAAAACTTCACAGTCTTAGGCGTCTCTTTAGACCAGGATAAAGCAAGATGGTTAGAAGCTATCAAAAAAGATGGCCTTACATGGTCGCATGTAAGTGATTTAAAATACTGGAATAATGAAGTAGCGGTGCAGTTTGGTATTCAAAGTATTCCTGCTAGTTTCTTGATTGATCCGAATGGCGTCATTATTGGTAGAGATTTAAGAGGAGATGATTTAGTGAAAGCACTTAAAGCAGTTATTAAGTAAATATTTTCGATAAAGATTAAGTTCTACTACTAAAAATAAAAATTTCTTATAAAAAAGCCCTCTGAATTTCAGAGAGCTTTTTTTGTGTATGAATACAGAAGTATTTTAAATACTATTTTATATATTTTTTGCCTAGCCAACTTTCTGAAATAGATTGTAGCCAATCTTTTTCCATAGCTGCTTTATTAGCTACTAAATTATTAAAGTATAAGGTTTCTTTTTCTAAAATGCCATTTTCTAAAGCATAACCTACTTGAGCAAGAGGAATGGTTTGTACTTTATCCTTTACCCAGAAAGCCAAGAGCTCTCTATTGAACATTTGTACATTATTCATTACCTCAATTTGCTTTATCACATGCACCGAGCTATCCGTGCTGCAACCACCCACGCCTGTTTGAGACTCGTCCGCCATCATCACTATAAACTGGCCATATAAAATTGTGGCAAAACCTTTAACGGGTGCACCATGGCTTTTCCAGTTATCCGTAAAAGCTTCTAGTATTTCTTCTGCTTGAAATAGTTCTGGCAAAGTAAAAGTTCTATTACTTTGATATATCCATGTCTTTGACATGGGATGAAAATCTTCAGGCAGTATGGTTTTTAAATCTACAGTCATTTTACTTATTTATTTTTATTGCATTGCTTTTGCAATTATCTCAGCTATATCTAATACTTCTGTACCTACTTCTTCGTCTCTGTTTTTAATACCATCGCTTAACATGGTATTACAAAAAGGGCAGGCGCTTGCTACAAAGTCGGACTTAGTCTCAATGGCTTCGTCGGCTCTTTCCATATTCACTCTTTTATCTCCTTTTTCTTCTTCTTTAAACATTTGTGCCCCACCGGCACCGCAACAAAGTCCCTTGGACTTGCATCTTTTCATTTCTCTTAATTCCATTTCTAAGCTTTCCAAGACCTTTCTAGGGGCTTCATAAATTTCATTGGCCCTTCCTAAATAACAACTATCGTGGTAAGTAATTGATTTACCCTTCCATTCGTTGCTATCGGTGAATTTAACTTTACCTTGCTCTATGAGTTCTTGTAAAAATTGAGTGTGGTGTATCACTTCATAATTACCTCCTAAAACAGGGTACTCATTTTTTAAAATATTAAAGCAGTGTGGGCAGGTAGTCACAATTTTTTTAATAGAGTAGCCATTCAAAATTTGTATGTTTTGATAAGCCATCATTTGAAACATAAATTCATTGCCTGCTCTTCTTGCAGGATCGCCGGTGCAAGCTTCTTCTTTACCTAAAATAGCATAGTTAACACCTGCTTTATCAAGTATGGTGGCGAAGGCCTTCGTTATTTTTTGGGCACGTAAATCAAAGCTACCTGCACAACCCACCCAAAATAAAACTTCGGGGGTTTGTCCGCTAGCCATCATCTCTGCCATGGTACTTACTTTCATAAATATTTTTTTATGCTTGATTTGTCCAGGCGTCTCTATCGTCTGGGGCAAATTTCCAAGGTGCAAAATTATTTTCAATATTACTAAACATGCTATTCCACTCCTGTGGTGCATTACTTTCTTCCATCACTAGTGACCTACGCAGTTCCATAATAATATCTAAAGGAGAAATACTCACAGGACATTCTTCCACACAGGCATTGCAAGTAGTACAGGCTCTTAATTCTTCCACCGTAATATAATCGTGTAGTAATGACTTATTATCAGAAACAAATTTTTGATTTAAATCCATATTCTTACCCACTTCTTCTAATCTATCTCTAGTGGCCATCATAATTTTACGAGGGCTTAATAATTTTCCTGTAATGTTGGCAGGGCAGGCTGCAGTACATCTTCCACACTCGGTACAACTATAAGCGTCCATTAAGTTTTTTGAACTTAAGTCCATTACATCCTTAGCGCCAAAATTGGCAGGAGCAGCGGCTCCAATAGGGGCTAGTTCAGGTTGCATGGCATACAATACTTCATTTTGTACTTCAGGCATATTATGCATCATGCCCTTAGGTGTTAACGGCGCATAGTATGTATTAGGGAAGGCTAAAATAATATGTAAGTGTTTTGAATAAGGTAGGTAATTCATAAAAATATAAATACCTATAATATGTAACCACCAAGCTGTATGTTCAATAATAAAAAGCGTATTACTATTAATACCACTCAATAAGGGCTGAAGGCTAGCGGAAATTATAAAATGCGTTTCAGTATCGGCTGCATTCATTATTAAAAACAAGCTCATTAAAATAATCTCTGCAATTAAAATATAATTCGCATCGGAACGGGGCCAGCCAGCTAAGTCACTACTCATAAACCTTTTTAGTTTTAGTATATTTCTTCTTACTAAAAAAACTATGCAAGCTACTAGTACTAAGGCTGCTAGTATTTCAAAACTATTAATAATGAATTTGTATAAAGAAGCCAATCCAAATTGTTCAAAATAGGTTTCAAAAATGCGGTGGGTGCCTAAAATTCCATCGGCCATAATTTCAAGCAGCTCAATATTAATAATGATAAAACCAACATATAGAATTAAGTGTAAAATAGCAACAATGGGTTTTTTAAACATTTTCTTCTGCCCCAAGGCTAATAAGAAAACATTTTTCCAGCGTCTTGCTTTTTGATCATTCACAAAACCAGCTTTACCTATTAAAATATTTCTTCTAATTTTAAGTAAGTTCTTACCAAAAAGATAAAGCGCCGTAGCGGTAATAATAATAAAGAGGATTTGAGCTATGATAGCCATAAGGGTAATTGAATGATCAAAACTAGTACAAATTTAACCCATTTTTGAAAGCCAAAAATCTAAAATGCCTACTTAATTGGATAACTTGCAATTATTGCTTAAAATTGCTTTTTAATTAGTGTAAATATGAGTCTGACAATAGCCCAAAAAGTTGAACAATGGTTGACTGGTAATTATGACCAGGCCACTAAGGATGCTATTGCCTTAATGCAGTCAAAGCCAGGCGATGAATTAGCCGATAGTTTTTATAGAAACCTAGAATTTGGAACGGGTGGCTTAAGAGGTATTATGGGAGTAGGTACCAATAGAATTAATAAGTATACTATTGGTATGGCTACCCAAGGTTTTGCGAACTACCTTAACAAGACTTACCCTACTGAAAAAATATCGGTGGTCATTGGGCATGATAGTAGAAATAATGCAAGATTTTTTGCTGAAACCACGGCACAAGTTTTTGCTGCCAATGGCATTAAAGTTTTTTTATTTGAAGCCCTTCGCCCAACTCCTGAATTAAGTTTTGCCATTAGAACCCTGGGAGCTAAAGCAGGTGTCGTTTGTACTGCTTCTCATAATCCTAAAGAATATAATGGGTATAAAGCCTATTGGAATGATGGCGGACAATTAGTACCTCCACATGATAAAAATGTAATCACGGAAGTGGAAGCCATACAATCTATTGATGATGTGAAATGGGAAGGAGGCGCCTCTAATATTGAACTAATTGGAACTTCCATGGATGATGCATATACAAAAATGCTTCAGACCTTAAGTGTGTATCCAGAAGTGATTGCGAAGCAACACGACTTAAAAATTGTTTATACTCCAATACATGGCACAGGTATTACTTTAGTGCCCAAAGTTTTAGCTGCTTATGGATTTACCAATGTACATGTAGTAGAAGAACAGTCCATACCTGATGGTAATTTTCCTACAGTGAGTTATCCAAATCCAGAAGAGAGTGAAACAATGAGCATAGGTTTGGCGAAGGCGAAGGCCATGGATGCCGATATTGTGCTTGGAACCGACCCCGATGCAGATAGAGTAGGTGTGGGTGTTAAAAACCATAAGGGTGACTGGGTACTTATGAATGGGAATCAGACAGCCGTTCTAGCATTTGCCTATATGATGGAGGCGCGCAAGGCCAAGGGTATTGCAAAGCCCAATGATATGGTCATTACTACTATTGTCACCACTGCTATGATTAATGAAGTAGCTAAACAAAACAATGTGAACTGTTATAATGTATTAACAGGTTTTAAATGGGTGGCTGAACTAGTCAAAGAAAAAGAAGGTAAAGAGAATTATATTATTGGAGGAGAGGAAAGTTTTGGATTAATGATAGGAGATCAAATTAGAGATAAGGATGCTGTAAGTGCTGTTGCCATTTTATGCGAAATGGCTGCTTATGAAAAAGCAAAAGGGAGAAGCTTATTTGATAAACTCATTGAACTATATGTACAATATGGTTTTTACTATGAAAACTTAATTAGTATTACCAAAAAAGGAATGAATGGTCAGGCAGAGATTGCCAAGATGATGGAAGACTACAGACAATCTCCTCCTACTATGATAGATGGAGAAGCGGTAACCACTTTATTGGATTATGAATTACAAGTAGGTAAAAATTTGGAAACAGGGGAGACTTGGAAAATAAATTTACCAAAAAGCAATGTGCTGCAATTTATAACAGCCAATGGTAGTAAAATTTCAGCTAGACCTAGTGGCACAGAGCCTAAAATAAAATTTTATTTTAGTGTGAATACAATATTAAAAGACAAAGCAAGTTTTGATACTACTTATCAAATGCTTCAAGATAAAATCAAGGCCATCATTTCATCAATGCAATTAAATTAATAGCATGAGAAAATGGGAAGATTTAGTAGATACTTATTTGCATAAAGGACTTAGAAAAAAATTAGTAGAAATTTTAAAGGAGAAAGGCATCACCGATTTAAAAGTATTGGAAGCCATTCATGCTATACCTAGGCATTATTTTTTAGATTCTGCCTTTGATAAAATTGCTTATGAAGACCGCGCCTTCCCTATAGCTACGGTGGCTTATCAAACCCAATTACTACAAATTAAGAAAGGGGAGAAAGTGCTTGAAATAGGCACTGGGAGTATGTATCAGACCACAGTGCTAGCCGCCATGGGTGCCCAAGTTTTTACTATTGAAAGACAAAAACAATTGTTCGAACAAACGCCTACTTTTCTTTTTAAAGAACAGTATCCCAATATTCAATTTTTCTTTGGGGATGGTTTTGAAGGCCTACCCTTATTAGCGCCCTTTGATAAAATATTAATTACAGCAGCTGCACCTAAGATTCCAGAAAAATTATGGGCACAATTAAAAGTGAGCGGCAAAATGATCATTCCTTTAGATGAAACCGACGCAGCGCAAAGAATGCTAAGGCTTACTAAAAAAAGAGACGGCTCTGTAAAACAAGAGAAGTTTGATACTTTTTCTTTTGTACCTATGCTAGAAGGAAAAACCCAGAAATAAACTTTCTATCTTTTAAAAAATTTATTGAGGAGGCATTTGATCCATACCGCCGCCATCTTCTGATTTAGTATTCTTACGTTTTAATAAGTTCATATCAAATTTTCCAAAACGGTAAGAGAAGTTCAATCTAAAGAACTGTTGGTCTCTCACTCTTGTTACGTTTTGAATAAAGTATTGACTTTCTGAATAGGTTTTATTCACTCTTGTTTTAAATACATCACTTACACTGAAAGATAAACTAGCTGTTCTGCCTCCAGTTAAAGTCCAATCTTTTCGAAGGGCCATATCAAAGTCATAATAAGGAAGGTTATAACCTTGTGCAGTAGACTGAGGGCCACCGAAGCCGCCACCACCCATACCACCGAAGCCGCCTCCGCCGCCACGTCCACCACCACCTGGAGGTAGAATTGTTTTGGCTTGGTATTGACCACTAAATTGGAAAGTATATCCTTTTGGTAATTTGAAAGTATTATTCATCTTGCTAAACCAACTGGTTAAATTATTATTTACATCTTGACCAGGTATGGTAGCTTCTATAGAAGAATTAAATAAGTTAAAACTTAAGTTCATATCCCACCATTTAGCAATAGCAGTTTTATTACTTAATTCAAGTCCATAAGTAATAGCCGTGTTGGCATTAATATAAGAACTATAAAAAGCAGAATCGTTGGTAATAGGGTTAATAGCCTTGTAGATATAGTTGGTAATTAAGTTAGTACTATACTTATAATAGGCATTGGCTAAAAAATTAGACCCTTTTTGATAAGCGTTGTTATATCCTAATTCAAAAGAATGCGTGAATTGAGGATCTAAGTTGGGATTACCCACTGAGATGTTTAAAGGATCGGTATAATCTGGGAAGGGTTGCAATTGAAAGAAGTTAGGCGCATTGATACGCTTTGAGTAATTCAATTGAACATCTTGTTTGTCATTTACTTTATAAGTAATAAAGGCGCTTGGGAATAAAGAGATAGGGAATGACTTTTTAAAATGTAAAGAATCAAAACCTTTATTGTTTTGAACATCCACAGTATAAGACCTGTTCTCTGCTCTTAAGCCTACTTGGTAGCTTAAATTATTCTTTTTCCCATTTAAGTTTACATAACCAGCTAAAATATTTTCACCATAATTGTATTTTGTACTCACACTGCTTAAGTAAATATTATTTCTAAATTGGTCCCTGCTATTATATTCATCTCTAGTATTATAACGAATACCTGTCTCAAACTTTACAGCATTTTTAAATTCGCGTGTATAATCAATATTGGTGGTGTAGTTTTTATTGTTACCTGCTCCATTACTTCTTTGATTTAGAAAACTTGAATTAACAGTGGACCAGTTATTACTAGTAG
>JBEGKS010000068.1:8334-9658 GCA_041183945.1 Bacteroidota bacterium
CCTTGTTCTGCAAATAAATGCTTGAAACCTAATTGGCCGCCTTTATTTAAGAAATCAAAATTGGAGGCGTTGTCTAAGCGGGTAGCAGGCTTATTGTTTAATGAATCTAAGGTTTGAGTACCTGTAGAACCCATTCCACCTTGCATAATATTGGTGTATAAAGAGAATGAATTTCTATTGTCTGGCAAATAGTCCATACCTGCTCTATAGAAATTAAAAGAACCATTACCTGTATTATCACTAATTGTATTGACAAAGCTTGGTAGGCTAGTGCCTAAAATTTCTCTTTCATTTTTACTATTAGAAATAGATTTTCTTCCATTGATATTAGCGCTTAATGAAAAGTTCAATTTGTTATCTCTAAGATTTAAATCTCCACCGCCATTAAATTTTCCACGCATATCTACACCCGATCTAATACCGCCATTGTAACCATTCTTTTTATTCTTCTTTAATACAATGTTTAAAATACCTGCATTGCCACCCGATGCGTCATATTTAGCAGAAGGGTTGGTAATGATTTCAACTTTATCAATAATGTCTGCAGGAATTTGATCCATGGTTAAAGTAGTAGGACGGTTGTCTATTAATAATGTAGGACTTGCATTTCTTAAAGTCACACTGCCATCAATATCTACATTTAAATTAGGAATGCTTTTCATGACTTCCACAGCTGTTTGCCCTGTACTCACTAAGTTTTTATCTACATTGAATATTTTACGGTCAATACCCATTTCAAATTGAGGTTTAGCAGTAGAAGTGACTGTTACACTTTGTAAATCGTTAGGGGACTCTTCTAATTTAATATTGCCTAAATCTTTATCTACTAAGGCCATCATTTCTTGCATGCTTTGTCCACCACCCATTTTTATGCCAAAGCTTAATTGCTTTTCTATTTTTTTATATCCTACGCTTGAAATACTTAGTTTGAAATTGCCCATCACAGGTAAGTTTTCAAAACTAAAATCGCCATTGGCGGCAGTCAACATAGTGCCTAAAATAGCCTCGCTTGTTTTTTTGGTAATAGGGTCGAATTTGCTTCCTTTTATTTGAAGTGTTACACCTTCAATTCCTTTTTTATTGGCATCAATTATTTTGCCATAAAAATGTCCCTGATTCATGTTGGCACCACCAGCCCTTGCTGCAACAGATGCAGGAATTTGAGCGTAGGTATTCATTTGAATGAGTAAAAAAGAAAGGAGGATAAATATATTTTTCATACTACTTGGATGCGTTTTTGTACTTGAGGTTTATTTGATTTGCAAATATCTGCCATAATCTCTAAGGATGGCAGCTAGAATGTATAAACGGCAATTTAAAGGGT
>JBEGKS010000069.1:0-6426 GCA_041183945.1 Bacteroidota bacterium
AAAATTAAACATACCTGTATTATTACCTATTCAGGAAGGTGTAGATAAAATAGTACCTACATTAAAAAAATTAATAAAGCACTAATTAATAGGAATTGACTAAGCAATTATCTAATGAGTAATAATTTGGTTAATTTTTCAACAATAGTATAATGCATGATTCAAAAAATTAAATTAATAATAAATATCTAATGAAAATAGTAGCTGTAAGATCTTATTTAAAAAAAATGGCTTTAACCAAGCCTTATACCATTGCCTATAGTACTTTTTCCGATGTGAGTTTGGCTTTTTTTGAAGTAGAGTTAGCCAATGGCATGGTGGGCTATGGTTGTGGAAGCCCAGCGGGAGAAGTAGTGGGAGAAACCACTGCACAAACAGCTGTTAATTTAGAAACCGAATTTGTTAAAAATTTTGTAGGCAGAGACATTCGTCATTTTCAAAAAATGATTTATGAAGCAAGGCAACATTTTGATCACTTACCTGGAACACAGGCTGCTATTGATATTGCCATGCACGATGCCTTTGGTAAATTCATGGGTATTTCCGTAGCTGATTTCTATGGACAAAAAATAAAAGCCCTACCTACCTCTATTACTATTGGTATTAAAAGCGTAGAAGAAACTTTAGAAGACGCTGCGGGTTTTTTAAGTCTTGGTTTCAAAGTATTAAAAGTAAAACTAGGATTGAATGTAGAGGAGGATATTGAAAAAATTGTAAAGCTTCAAGAAAAATATCCCACTGAATATATAATAAGAGTAGATCCCAACCAAGGATATAGCTTGGCCGATTTAAATAAATTTATAGAAGCTACCAAAAAATCAAAAATTGAATTAATAGAACAACCTTTACCCGTTGGTAAAGAATTAGAATTATTAAAAGTTGATGCTGCTTACCGTTCTATATTAATGGGTGATGAATCACTGAAAGACCCGCAAGCTGCCTTGGAATATGCCATTAGCAAACCCTTTGGTGTTTATAATATTAAATTAATGAAGTGTGGTGGTATTATGGGCGCTATGGAAATAGCCACCATTGCTAAAAACGCGAACATTCATTTATTCTGGGGTTGCAACGATGAAAGTATTATTAGCATTACTGCGGCCTTGCATGCAGCATATTGTTGTGCAAATACTAAATACATTGATTTAGATGGCAGCTTTGATTTAGCGGAGGACCTGGTAACAGGCGGCTTTGAACTAATAGATGGCTATATGCATATTAACAGCCAACCAGGTTTTGGTGTTACAAAACTATAGTGAACTTGCTATTAGAAATAATGTAGTTTCTATAGAATTCCTTAAATTGTAGAATGGAAGTATTAAAACCCAAAATAGGAGTAAGTGCTGCTACATTTTTAGTAGTAAGTGTAATTATTGGTTCTGGTGTGTTTAAGAAGTTGGCACCCATGTCACAAACATTGGGCTCTCCTTTATTAGTAATTCTTTGTTGGGTATTAGCAGGCCTTATTAGTTTAGCAGGTGCTTTGTCCACTGCTGAAATGGTGAGTATGTTCCCCAATTCAGGAGGGGAGTACTTTTATTTTCAAAAAGTATATGGTCGCTTTTTTTCTTTTATGTATGGATGGGCCAGTTTCACTGTTATTAAAACCGCATCTATTGCAGCACTAGCTTATATTTTCGCGCAATCCTTAACTAGTTTATTTCCGCTTCCTATTGTTGGAGACAGTATTAGTTTTTTAGGTATAGCCATTACACAGGCTTTATTTATTAAATTAGTTGCTTCCTTTTTAATTATAGCACTTACCTTATTAAATTATAGGGGTGCGCAGTTTGCAAGTAAATTAAGTACAGTACTTACTTATTTAATGCTAACTAGCATTGTTACATTTTTAGCTATTGGTTTTGGTTCTTCCCAAGGAACTATGGCTAATATAACAACCCCTAGCCAATTACCAAACGCCCCCGATTTACATGGGTTTAGTTTGCTGAAAGCCTTATTCGTGGCTAGTTTGGGCGCTTTTTGGGGTTATGAAGGATGGAATGGAATTGCTTATATCGGCGAAGAAATAAAAAATCCAAAAAGAAATTTACCACTGGCATTAGGTATTGGTACTTTAATAGTTATGACGGCCTATGTTTTATTAAACATAGTTTTTGTATATATTTTACCCATTGATTATTTTATACAACTCACCCCCAATAAAATTGCTGCAGTTGAAGTGGCAGGTAAACTAAGCGGACATATTGGAATGGTCTTGGTGGCTAGCTTAATTGTGGTAACTACTTTAAATGCCACCAATAGCACTATTTTAACTTCTGCTCGAATGATGTATGCAATGGCAAGAGATAAATTGTTTTTTTATAAAGCAGCGAATGTGCATCCCAAATACAATACACCCGATATTGCTTTATTCATTCAAGCTTTTTGGGCCATTGCCTTGGTATTCTCAGGAAGCTTTGATCAATTAACCGATATGCTAGTATTTGCTTCCTTTATATTTTATGGAAGTACAGCGCTTGGCGTAATTATATTAAGAGTAAAGCATCCTGAATACGAAAGAAAGTATAAAGTAATTGGTTACCCTTTTGTGCCGGGCCTATTTTTACTATTCTGTGCCGCTTTGTTTGTGATTACCATTTTCAATAAACCATACGAAGCTATTTGGGGCTTAAGCCTTATTGCTACTGGCTTTCCTGTGTATTGGTATTTGAATCGTAAATAACTACTTTCTCCCATAAATGGGCATAGTTGTTTCTAAATTCATCATGAATTGGGTGCCCTTGATATACTATTTCTTCTTCAGCTGTATTAAAAATGCATAACCAAGAATAAGTATAATCTCTTTCAATCACCGACCTATTAGTAGCAGCCGGTGTACCAATATCCGAAAAACGAATACATTCTATTTTAGCTAATTTTTGCAAGCCCTCTAATAATTTATTTTTATCAGCAGCGGACGAGGGGTTTTTTAAATAAAAAAGTACATGGTGTACAAAAATGTTTTTTGCAATATTCTGGTTCATAAATTTAAATATTATCCTTCTAAAATAGCTTTAGCATACTCGAAACATTTTTTTGTTTCTTTCACTGCATCAGAACCTGCTGGAATATCATATTCTAATTCAATACTAGCAGGTATTTTATATTTTTTTGTTTTTAATAAAGTTAGTACTTCTTTAAGTGGTGTATCGCCTTCGCCCCATGGCATATTTTTTGAACCATTAACTTTATTCTGACGGTCTTTAATATGCATACTAGTAATACGAGCATGGTTTTTTTCAATAAAAGCCAATAAAGTTTCTTTGGTATTCGCTCCACCTGCTGCTATATAATGGCCACAGTCAAGATTAATAGCATTGTAAGGAGACTGGCTCAAAGCCATCTCCCATGCGGTATCGGTAGCTTGTAAATGTGCATGATAACCCACATATACTTTATGTTTTAATCCAAACTCACCTAATCTTTTTGAATGATCTGCATTTTCTGGAATTTCTACATTTACTGAAGTAGCGCCTAATGCTTTAGCGGCTCGCATGGCGTAATCAATTTCTGCATCGGTACTTTTCACACCTAGTGCTGCATCTGGTTTAAATGCATAAATAGTAATCCCTGCATCATTGAATAATTTTCTTAGCGCTACAAATTTATCCATAGAAGCGGTCTCTCTCCAAGCTCTTGCTTTTGCATTTCTTTCTTCCATCGATTTCATAAAGTCTTCACGAGACATGGGAGGTTTTGCAGGATCATTGGCTGCAGGTGGTCTAAAATTCATAGGAGGCATTATACCTACTGGGCTTCCTGCATAGGCTTCAGCAGGGTCTCCCATTAATTCAATAGCAGTTATGCCTGCCTCTTTACAATATTGTATTAATTGCTCGGTACTTCCTGGCATTGATCTAAAAGAATAAGTAATAGCCCCAATTTGTACACCCTTAATAGTAGATAAAGGGCTGCTTAAGAATAATGAATTAGTAGCAAATGAGTTTTTGCCCATGAACACTAAGCCCAATGAAGCCAATGAACTTTGGTATAGAAAGTTACGACGTGAACTGTTTTGAATATTTTTTTTACTGTTTGACATAATATTTTGCTTTAAACTTTTAAATGAACTAATTGATTAGAGTATTAAATTAGACAAATTCTTTTAAAGCATAAAAGAAAAGGGATAAGTGGTTGCTAGTTCAACCAAGCTTATGAGGCTGTCTTATACAAATACTAGAAAGATTTATTTAATATAAGTCAATTCGCTTTGCTTGCTCAGCATACTTAATAGTAAGCCCCTCTTTATTAGACAGGGCTATATCCTTTTTAATGGAAATTTCACAAGTAGCGCAAGGTTTGATATGGGTAATGTAAATGGGTAGCTTTTGAAGCTGTCCATTAGAAAGCTTATTTAATACTTTCATTTCTTGCATTAATAACCGAGGTGTTAAGTGACCGTACAAGGCTTTATCGGGCATGGCATTATCAAACGATACTTCAATAAAAATGGCTTTCAGTGTATGCGCCATTACTTTGTCTGCCACCGCCTTCCATAATAATGATAACTGATTCGATTTTTCTACTTCGTCAGCTCCTGTATCTCCTAAATAAAGTAAATAGGAGTTTTGATTGCGTACTAAAAATGCACTGCTTTCATAAGGGTTTACATGACTTAATATATAAGGTGTTACATGTAGTTCTGTATTTGGAATTTCAATTTCTTTGTTAGGCGTTAAATAGTTATAGGTATACTTATTTAAAATAGGCTTATCACCTTCGCTTCCAAAATTGGCCCAGCTCTTAGCTGTAAAATAATTGTTTTTCATTATTTCAATTACAGAGCTAAACCCATAAATATTTTTTGGACTATCATTAGGGGAATTTAAAATAAGTCCTGCTACATGGTCCAAATGTGCATGTGAAATAAAATAAGCCTTGATTTTATTTTTTTGAACTTCTTCAGCACTAGACTCGGTAAATAATTTATTAGCTACTGCTTTTTGTAATCCAGCATTAATAGTACCTGCGTCTAAACAAATATAATTACTAGAACCTTTAGCAGCCACCATATAGGAAGAGAGGTTGGCTTCGTCTAGTCCGCCTTTTACACCAAGGGGAATAACGGTAAAACCAGTTTTCGCATTTTGTGCAGCTATATTAATACCATTAGTAAGCGAAATAAAACAAAAAAATATAATACGTAAATTCATGGTTGTTGCTTGTTAAGTAAATTTAATAAATAGAGATAAAAAACCTTACCTTTATCTATCAAATCTAGAATAATTCTTCAATAAAATTTTACAATGTTTTCATTAAAAAATAGCTCCTCTTTTTTCGCTTTACTACTTATTCTTATTTTTACAGGTGGTTGTAAAAAATTACAAACTTTTTCTGACACACCAACTACAAAAATTCCTGTAGACACTACTACCAATATTATTGCGAACACTAATCTACAACATATATCTGTTACCACGCAACACAATGATAATGGGCGAACAGGCCATAACAGTAATGAAACAGTTTTAAATACGACGAATGTGAATGCTAGTCAGTTTAGAAAGCTTTTTGCTTTATTAGTGGATGATGAAGTATATGCACAGCCCTTGGTAATGGGCAATTTTGAAATAAGTGGTGGCAAGCATAATGTAGTATTTGTAGCCACAGTGAGTAATACTTTATATGCTTTTGACGGGGATAATGGAAATTTATACTGGAAGAAAAATTATACAGTGAATGGTATGAGAACACCTACGGCTAATGATGTAAAATCGTCTTGGTGTACGCCTTATTTAAATATTACTGCAAATATTGGTATTATTGGCTCTCCGGTAATTGATTCTCTTACCAAGACTATTTATTTTGTAGCAAGAAGTACAGATGGCGTTAAGTTCCAACAACATTTACATGCGGTAGATTTAGTCACTGGCAATGAAAAATTAAATAGCCCAGTTGAGATTACGGCACAAGCAGCGGGTAAGGGAGATGCTAGTAATAATGATAAAGTGCCTTTTGATCCACTTAGAAATAATCAAAGACAAGGCTTGGCATTAGTAAATGGAGTGGTGTATATATCTTATGCATCGCATTGCGATTTAAATCCTTTTCATGGATGGGTATTAGGTTATGATGCAAAAAATTTACAACAACAATATGTTTATAATACCACACCAGATGGAGAAGAGGGAGGCATATGGCAAAGTGGTATGGGCATTGCAGCGGATGAAAGCGGCAACTTATATATTGTAACAGGTAACGGAACAGTGGGAACCCCTAGTCCTTATAGTATTATTCCAGGAAATGGCACTGCAGAAAATATTGCGAGTATTTTTCCTGAAAATTTATCGGGAAGGTCGGAGAGTGCTATTAAGCTTACACCATCTACTAATGCATCATTAAAAATTACCAGTTATTTCACGCCTACTAATTATGTTCAAATGAATATAACCGATGCCGACTATGGTGTGATGGGTTCTATGTTGG